>JAEZGD010000166.1 GCA_023417165.1 Planctomycetota bacterium | reverse complement strand
CGCCTGCGCTCTCAGACGGGACGTCCGCGCTCCCTTCTTCGGTCGCCACAATCAGGTTGCCTGCGCCCAGTTTCAGTGCGATTTCGACTGCTTCGGCCAGTCGCGCCCGCAGGTCGCCTTTAAGCTGCAGGCGATCGACGACGACTTCGATATCGTGCCGCATCTGCCGGTCGAGCTTCGGCGCGTCGCTCAGCGAGACGTGCTCGCCATCGACCCGCGCGCGGACGAAGCCTTGCTTCAGCAAGTCGACGAACAGGTCTTTGTATTCGCCTTTCTGGGCGCGGATCAGCGGCGCGAGAATGCTGAACTTCGTCCCCGGCGGCAGTTGCAAGATGCGCGCGATGATCTGCTCGCGCGTTTGCGCGGTGATCGGCTTGCTGCACTTTGGGCAATGGCCCTGGCCGACGCGCGCAAACAGCACGCGCAGATAATCGTAGATTTCAGTGACGGTGCCGACCGTGGAGCGCGGGTTATGGCCGGTCGACTTTTGTGAGATCGAGATCGACGGGCTGAGCCCTGAGATATAGTCGACCTCGGGTTTGGGCATCTGCCCCAAAAACTGCCGGGCGAAGCTGGACAGGCTTTCGATATAGCGGCGCTGCCCTTCGGCATACAGCGTGTCGAACGCCAAGCTGCTCTTGCCGCTGCCGCTGACGCCGGTCAGGCAAATCAATTGGTTGCGTGGCAGCACCAGATCGACATCGCGCAAGTTATGCTCGCGCGCGCCGCGGATCACGATATCACTAGCAGGCATGTCGCCCCGGCCGGAGAAAGAGTCCCTTCAAGTGGAAGTTGTTATTTTAGGGGACGGGTGTACAGAGGGAAGTGGGCGCAACGTGGCAAAAACCAGCCGCCGCGACGACTACCACCCTCATCCGCCGCCCTTGTCACTGCGCAAGGCGTGCGGCAAGATGGGCCGGTGCGCACGACCGAAGTTGACTTTTTGGCCGAAATTCTTGCTGCTCCGGACGATGATGCGCCGCGACTGGTGCTCGCCGATTGGTTCGAAGACCACGACGACGACCGCGGTGAGTTTATTCGCCTGCAATGCGAGCGGGCGCATTTGCCGCAGCACGACGATCGCTGGTGGCAACTGTGGGATCGCGAGCAACAGTTGCTCGCCCAGCATGGGCGAAGCTGGTCGCGGCAATGGCGGCGTCCGCGATTCTTGGGCCGGAGGGTTGACTGCTACGACGATTGCTCGGGGACGCCGCTATCGCCCGGCACGCGTGTCTATCGCCGGGGCTTGCCGGAAGTTGCCAGCGCGAGAAATGTACTGGGGATGCGGCGCGGGCTGGAAGCGCCGGAACGTCGCCTGGTGCGCGAGATTTTGTTGTATTCTTACGATTCGCGTTTGCTGCCGGGTTTGTTGTTGGAAGGGCTGGTGGGCCTATCGGGACTAGCGGTGCCAGGCTCGCAATTGGGTGCCGACTTCGTCGCGCCGCTCGCGCAATGCCCCGCCGCTGAAGGCTTGCGTCGCCTTGGTCTGGAAAGAAATCTCTTGCAGCGCACCAGTCTTGAGTTGTTGTGCGAGTCGCCTTACTTGCGATCGCTGCAAAGCCTGAACCTCAGTTGGAATCGGCTGAGCCCGCGCGATCCTTTGGTGTTGCGGCAATGGTCGAGTCTGAGCAACTTGCGCGAGTTGTGGCTGAGTGGCAATGCCATGGATCGGGCCGGAAGCGAATTGTTGGCCGATCCAGCGCTCGCCGGCTTGCACCTCTTGGACGTTGGCGAGTGTCCAGGCGATGCTCCGCTGCTCGAAATGCTGCTGGACAATTCGACCATGCGGCAGCTCACGCACCTGTCGCTGGAGGGGGCGAGACTCGATCCCTTGGCGGCCCGGCGATTGTTCGCGGAAGAACGGTTAAACACTATGCGCGTTTTGAATCTGAGCCAATGCGCACTGACCGATGACGACTTGCAGCACATGGCGCACTCGCCCATGATGCTCCGCGTACGGGATCTGGCACTCGGCGCCGGCTGGCGACGATCAGCCACGTTCTCGCGCGCAGGCTTGCGGGCGCTCGCGGAAGCGTCGTCTCTGAGCGAGTTGCGGGTGCTGACGTTGTCCCGTGTCGAAATCGATCGTGACACCGCGCAGATGCTGGTTAGCAGCGAATCGCTGCCGCGTTTAACCGATCTACGACTGGAGAACTGCCAAGTCGATGATGCCGCGCAACAGTGCCTGAGGCAGCGTTTGCGAGTGAGCATCGCTACTCGCCACTGAGCCGCTTATGCCAGTGCTTCGCCCGCTGCGCCATACGGCTTCCACAACAGGTATGGTGCGGACAACGCCAGCGCGAGCCAATGCAGGAGCAGGCCGGCGTACGCGGGGGCGAGATGATTGATGTCGACATAGCCCACCAGGTAATGCACGATTAACGTGCAGGCATAGCCAATCGTGCCTGCGAACAGCAGCGTCGAGAACAGCCAGCGTCGCCCGGCGGCAAAGCCCCACAAGCTGGCCATCAGCGTTGTCAGGCCACACGAAATCAGCATCCCGCCAAATGTCGCGCGGTCGTGCGCGACTAAGGCCAGCAAGCGCGGATTCGCCTCGGTGAGTGCAGCGCTGCAGGTCTGCATGAAGTCGAGGTCTTCTTGCACGAACACGCGCGTCGAGCCGACGATGGCAATCACCGCGCCGCCGACCACCACGGCCAGCGACTCGATAACTAACAGCAATTGTCCCCACAAACTCAGCCGCCAGCGCCATTCTTCGCGCAGCGGCACCGCCTGCGGCGCGGCGAGCGGCGGCAACTGCGCATGCCAGGCGAGCAATAGGAGCTGAAACAAAATCGCGGTCACAAACGCATGCAGCGGCTCGAAGTAACCGAACGCCAGGAAGAGAAAGAAGCTGAAGAAGCCGACCAGCGCCGAACGGATCACCGCGACCCACGCCCAGTGATAGCCGCGCCGCACGCCATGCCAGCCCAGGCCGCTATACAACACGCCGAGAGCGAGCATTGTGCCCGCCAAGGTAACGCGGTCGTGCGTCATAAAGTCGAGCAAGCGCGGATTGATTGCCGCGAGCTCCTCGCGCGTCATGCCGACAAAATGCTCGTCATAAGGCAGTACCACGCGCGTGCCGGCAATGCCGAGCGCCAGCGCGCCGCCGATCAACATTGCCAGGCCCAGCAGCCAAATCCAATACCAGGCGGTGCGCGGCGCGGGTTCTGGCGCTGCTGATGCCGCGCTGGACGTTTGTTGGGCGGCGAGTAATCCTTCATTCGTGCGCTTGATTAAGCCTGGGCCAGAGAACACGAGGCCACTATCGACGAACACCAGGTCGGCTCCCGCGGCCAGCAAATCAAGTGCGTGTTCCGGTTCATGCACGCCACCACCGACGACGAGCGCACACGCTTCGGGTGCGAAGGCTGCTCGCAACTGTTGTGTCAGTGTCAGCGCCGCTGCGCGAGCTGGCGCACCGAGCAAGCGGTTGGAATCTTCCTGCACTTCGCCGCTGATCAAGACGCCAGCGCATGGGATCGGCGAAGCTTGCAGGCGAGTGATGACGGCTTCCGCGCGTTCGTCGGCCGCCACCGTCAGCAATACGGGAACCGAACATGCGGATAGCCGCGAGGGATCGGTCACGGCGACCGCTGCGACGTTGACGCCGGCCGCGCGAAGCTGCTCGACCACTTGGGACGCTTCATCCGCCATCGCTTTCACGATCACTTTAACGCCATGCGGCAAACGCGACAGTCGCGACTTGGCGGACCTTAGCGACAGCCGCGACTCGCCCTGCAGGACGACCGCCTGGCGTGCGTCGTCGCGTGCGACCCCGCTAGTGGAGCTTGGCGCGAGCGTTACCGGCCCGGCGACGACAACGCCGATGCCAAACCGCGCGAGCCCGCGCAGCGAGAAACCACTGGGATCGAGTTCGGCTCCGATGCCGAGCGGCGCAATGAAACGCTGCTCGAGCGCCTCGCAGGCCAGCGCGGAACTGGGGCCCATATGCCCCATAAAGTCGATCACAAACGGCCCGAGCGGCGATCGCCCTAACAGTCCCAATGTGCCGAGCGCCAGCCTGCGCGCCGTCAGTGGCGGCAAGCGGAACAGCAACGGGCGAAACAGGGTTCGGTACGACCAGTCAGGCACAGCTAGGTCTCGGCACGCGCAGCGCGGAGGGTCTGGATTTTTGCCAGTGTAGTTACAACCGCGGCAGCGAACAGGTTATAACTGCAACGCTTCCTCTCATTCTTGATTACTGAACACGGTTTACTGACGACTTATTATGCTGCGCATCGGTCTGGCGGGTATCGGTTTCATGGGCTGGATTCACTGGCTCGCTTACCAAAAAGTCAAAGGCGTGCAGGTGGCCGCTGTCTGCTCGCGCGACGAAAAGAAACTCGCCGGCGATTGGCGCGATATCAAGGGCAACTTCGGCCCGCCGGGCGAGCAGGTCGATCTGGCGAAGATCAAAAAGTTCCGCGCGCTGGACGAGTTACTGGCCGACCCAACCATTGACGCGGTCGATCTGTGCTTGCCTCCCAGCTTGCATGCCGACGCGACCGTCCAAGCGCTGCGCGCCGGCAAGCATGTGTTTGTCGAAAAGCCGATGGCGCTAACCACCGCCGAATGCAAAAAGATGGTCGCGGCCGCCGACAAAAGCGGCAAGCAAGTCTTTGTCGGGCATGTGCTGCCGTTTTTGCCGGAATACGCCTACGCGCTGAAGCTGATCAAGAGCGGCAAGTATGGCCAGCCGATTGGCGGCACGTTCAAACGCGTGATCAGCGATCCGCTCTGGATCAAGGACTTTTATGATCCACAGGGCGCTGGCGGGCCACTGATCGATCTGCACGTGCACGACGCCCATTTCATTCGGCTGGTGTTTGGCATGCCGACCGCCGTCGCCAGCCAAGGCCGCATCCGCGGCGAAGTAGTGGAGTATTGCAACTCGCTGTTTCACTTTGCCGACAAACGTGTCGCGGTGGCAGCGACTAGCGGCGTCTTGAACCAGCAAGGGCGCGGCTTCACGCACGGGTACGAAATTCATTTGGAGAAGGCCACGCTGCATTTCGAGATCGGTTTTTATGCCGATGGCGGCGTCGACAACATGCCGCTGAAGGTCTTGCTGCCCAACGGCAAGGTCGAGCGCCCGACGCTGGCGACCGAAGGGGATCCGATGCTGGTGGCGTTCGAAGGCGAGATCAAAGAGATCGCCACGTGCATCAAGAAGGAACAGTCTTCGGCCCTGCTCGGCGCCGAACTCGCCCGCGATGCGATTGTGCTGTGCCACAAGCAGGCCGAGGCGGTCCGTAAAGGCAGCGTGGTAAAGATCTAAGATCGCCCGCTGTCCTATCGGCATCAAGCTTTGCTCGACCCAAAGCCGCCTAGCGACGTCTGCTTCATCGTCGCTTCGCGGCTGATATCCGTTGCTCGATTCTGTGGGACTGCCATGACTTTAGCGCCCCGAACTGACATGCCTTTTCTGGTGAATTGGAATAAATAAAAATAAAATATTGCGATTGGTGATATTCTGCCCTATCATCTAGCGATCTCTTCATCGTTTTTTGCGCACGGTCGCTGGCTGAATCTGGCTGTGATCCTGCGAGGGCTTGATTCTAAGCCGATCGGAAAAGGATTCTGGAATCTAAAAAAGCTTGGAATCGGCTCCCACTCCTCTTGTCTGCTGGTGGAGGTGTTCGATGCCGTCCCGCGATTCTCGAGTTCGTTACGGATTTACGCTGGTCGAGTTGTTGGTGGTGATTGCCATTAT
>JAEZGD010000147.1 GCA_023417165.1 Planctomycetota bacterium | reverse complement strand
GTTTAATAACTGTTCGTATGGCACGCTGGTCGATCGCGAGTATGTGCAGGTGGAATTGCCGATTCTGGATGTTGATGATTTCAACAATCGCATCATTCGCGGTTATGAAGACGGCACGGCCGAGAATGGTTTGCCAGCCGACCTGACCACGGCGCGATCGGTCATTCCCGCCGGCACCGCCACATTGCGCGATTTCAGCTATATCGCGCCTGATATTCCCGAGTACACGCCGTCGAACTGCACCGGCTGCATGGATTGCGTCACCTTGTGCCCCGATACGGCCATCCTGGGCAAGGTCGTCGGCGAGCACGATTTTGAAGCCCGCCTGGCGGTGATCGCCGATCCCGAAGATCGCGCGATGTTCCGCGCTCAATGGGCCAAGACGCGTAAATACTACGATGGCCCGGCCAAGAAGAGTGGCGAAGGGGGCTTGTTTGCGATCATGATCGACCCCAGCAAGTGCAAAGGCTGCGCTGAATGCGTGACCGTGTGCGACGACAACGCCTTGCACATGATTGGCAAGACCGACCAGTCGATGACGCAGATTCGCAAAAGCCATCGCTACTTCAAAGCGGTCGGTCCTTCGGACGAGAAGTTCGTCAGCGACAACCTGCTGATCGACATGATGCTGAAAGAAAAGACGCATCTGTATGTCGGCGGCGCAGGCAGTTGCGCCGGCTGCGGCGAAGGGACCGCATTGCGCATGCTCTGTGCGGCCACCGGCGCAAAATATGGCAACGATTGGGGCATCATCGCGGCCACCGGTTGCAACACGGTCTATACGTCAACCTATCCGTATAACCCGTACCTGGTGCCGTGGGTGAATTCGCTGTTCGAGAACGCCCCGGCGATGGCGATGGGCGTGCGGGCCCGCTGGGATCAACAGGGCTGGCAGAACAAGCCGCTGTGGTGCCTCGGCGGTGACGGCGCGATGTTTGATATCGGTTTTCAGTCGCTGTCGCGGCTGTTTGCCAGCGGCATGCATGTGAAGGTCTTTGTCTTGGATACGCAGGTCTATAGCAACACCGGCGGCCAAGCGTCGACGAGCACCTTCACCGGCCAGAACACCAAGATGAGCGTCCACGGCAAGGCGATCAACGGCAAGCAAGAACGCCGCAAAGAGATCGCGCAGATCGCTATGATGCATCCGCATACCTTCGTGGCGCAAACCACCTGCGCGCATACGAACCATTTCTATCGCGCGGTGCTCGATGCGCTGGAGTTCGATGGCCCGGCGATTGTCGTCTGCTATACCACGTGCCAGCCCGAACATGGCGTCGCCGATAACATGGCGACCGATCAAGCCCGCCTGGCGGTCGATACGCGGGCGTTTCCGCTGTTGATTTACGATCCGCGCAAAGGCGACACCCTGCGCGAGCGGCTGTCGCTGCAAGGCAATCCGGCCGTGGGCGAAGACTGGTGGACCAATCCGAAGACCGGTCAGCCGGTCGACTTCATCGACTTCGCCCGCAGCGAAGGGCGCTTTGCGAAGCACTTCGACAAAGAAGGCCGCCCGAGCGAGACATTGCAGCGCGCGAAGCAAGATCGCCTGGAAAACTGGCACTTGCTGCAAGACCTGGCTGGCCTGCGCGGTGCCGCTCCAGCCGCCAAGGCGAAGCCCGTCGCGCCCGCTGCTAGCACCGCCAAATCGCCCGGCGAGCCCGCCGCGCTTTCGCCAGGGCATCGCATTCGTTACAACGACGGTCAGGGATGGATCGCCGGCGAGGTCGCGTCGCAAGATCCGGCCGTGCTCAAGCTGGCCGACGGTAGCGAGATTCGCACCGAGTGGAAATATGTTCTGGCAGGACTGGCCGAGGGCTTAATTATTCCGGGATAATGCACGTCTATTGAACGTCGTCCGCGATCATGGCAGGAGAAATCGCGATGCAAGGTTTCGACGGCAATCTACTCATCGGCGGCATGAAGCTGGAACATCTGCGTGGCGAACTGGAAGAGGAGTTACCCGACAGCGACTCGGCCGAATGGTTCTTCGCCGGGCGAGTGATCTTGGCCCCCGTCGATTGCGAGTGTTTGCAACTCGGCCGCCGCTATCGCCTGGAACTCGCCGACGGCCGCGCCGGGCAAGTCGTCATCTCGCGTCTGGAACCGGCCGACGAACAGAACTTCGTCGCCGAGTTTCAGCCCCAACGCGCCCCCAACAAGCCGCGTTAATCGTCCTCTCGCTCGACTAGACCTTCCCTTACTAGCCCGAAGCGCGAGCGAGGGAAGGGGTATGCTCGCGCCCAACTAGCGCCGCGAGTACGCGCGCGGCATGAAGCACTCAATGCCGGACAACATGTGTTGAACGAACCCTCGGCGACCAAAGGGCGCGAGCATTACTCTACCCTCGCTGGCCAACATTATGCATTTGCTAGCTGCCGTTGTTGGATGCGTACGGCGTTGATGAGGAGCTTGGCTTGCACCCAGAGGCGGACGCGCCCGTGGCGACGCACCCAACTGGGAAGCGGCGCCAGGCCGCCGCCGAAGCTGGTCCAGTGGCCGAAGTGGCGTTCGATCGCAATGCGCTGGCGATGGAACTGCGGCCACTGTTGCCCTTCCAACTGCGCGATGGCCGCCAGGCGATGCGGGCTTTGATAGTGATGCCCCAGTCCGCCGCGCTTGCGCCGCGGAGCAAGCATCTGGTGGCCATGGGCGAACGCCAAGTCGTACAGCCGGTTGGAGTCGTACTGGGCATCGCCCAGCAGGCAACCGGTGCCGGTTAGCTGCGGAATCAGGCGCTCTGCCATCGTCTTTTCATTGACGTTCATGGAGGTCACCTCCCACGCCGCCGGCAGTGGCGCTGGGCCCCAGATCGCGAAGAACTTGTAGCCCCGCGCACCGCCGCCACAGGCGCGGCCCCAGCGCGCATCGAGATCCTTGCTATAGCCGCCCACCGGCAGCGGCTTGGCGTCGATCACTTGGATGCGCGGCTCCGCTTGGCTCGCTGACGAGGTGTCGGTAGCCAGCGCTTGCTCGAGCAAGTTCAGCAGCTTAATCACCGGCCCGCTCCGCAGACGGCGACTCATCGTGGCCTGCGATGGTAGCTGGCCAAAGTGCAGTTCCTGCGGCCAATGCGCCGGTTGGCACGCCCAAGACACCGGGCGGTCATGCACCACAGCCCAAAGAAAGACGCCAACGATGCAGGCCGCCGAGTAGCGCTGTCCATCATTCCAGGAGCGACTTAATGCGCAGGCCTGGGTGTATAATAGCAACCAGCGTTCGCGTTCCATAACGAGGCTCCTTGCGTGAGAACAAAGAGAATCGTAGGAACGCGGACGCCTTTCAGCCTCCCCGCCTAGCTAGCAATTGCATAATGTTGTCGCGCGTCGGGCGAGTGAAGAAGCGCAACGCCTTAAAACTCTTCCTGCAGTCCGAAGCGGCGGAAGCGGATGTTGCGGGCGTTCATGTTGTGCCCGAAGGCGATCTCTTCGACCGGCACGCACAGCACAGTGGCGATCGCCTGGCGTTCTTCCGGCGTCGGCGTCCAGCGACCATCCACGATCGCCTCGACGCGTTCAATATCCAGCCCGCTCGCCAGCGTAATGTCGGCGAGCGTCTTTTGTTGATGTTCCAGCAAGTAATCGAGCGTGGGCATGTCGACCTCCGGAGGCTGACATATATTTTATCACTCAGCCGAACAACTTGTTAAATGCCATAGGATCAATTTGATAAATCCGCTCGGCAAATTCGTTTACGTAAAACATATCAGGCGAGAAGCGCTGAGCCCGTACTCGGATTTGGAATTGCGGATCTTCAACATTGACCGTGAAGAGCACTAAACCGATGCCGAAGAGCATGCATAGTGCTTCTAAGCGACTGGAATCCTCTTCCGACATGGTTGTCGGCATCACGATATATGACTTTGCAGCAAACAATCGATACGCAACCGCCTGTCCAAAGGCAACGACAGGCTGCTGAGGATCAACCTTTATCTCAGTAGCGATCAATTCCAGGTCGAACTTGATTCGATGCGCCGCCAGCGGCTTATAGACGCCTATAACATCGGGAGTTCCCCACTTCTTCTGAAGGCCTGCACCACCAAGAGAAATGGAAACCGTTGCTTCATCCAATTCGCTAACCAACCAATGCGCGAATGGTTCGTAGAAGACCTCTTCACGAAGACGTGAAGGAACGACTACTTCAGGCGTTGAACCGTCCGTCACTTCCGAAACGAAGAGTCCGCGTGTTGGTTTCGAGATTTCGTTTGGGAACCGCGCGGCCAGATCCCATACCGATCCGTGAATCGTATTCGTGGGAGTTTCTGGATGTGCGTTGGAGATATGCCTTACCAGGTCGCTATACCTAATCCCGCCCGGGTGTTCTCGTAACAATTGCCGGGCGTAGTCTCGAATTTCATTGGTTGATAACTTTGCCATACGCGTCCTGCGTCGTCGTTGATGATGTGCCGATGTTAAGGCAAGCTTCAAATCACTGCTTAATCAACCCGCGGCCTTTCAGCCATTCTTCGCAGCGCAGCGGCCAGTTCGCGCCAGTGGCATGATCGGGGCGCAGGCCATAGCCGTGACCGCCGGTCGCGTACACATGCAATTCGGCCGGTACATTGGCCCGTTTTAGCGCGGCATACAACAGCACGCTGCTGAGCGGCGTGACCGGATCATCGCCGGCATGCGCCAGGAACATCGGCGGCGTTTGCGCGCTGATCTTCACGTCGGGCGAAAGCTCGGTCTGTTCTTTGTTCGTCAGGTAAGCGGGATAGACCAGCACGGCGAAGTCGGGACGGCAGCTAATGTCGTCGATGGCGTCGAGCTCGTCGTAGGTGCGCTGCTCGAAATGCATGCTGGTCATCGCAGCCAGGTGTCCGCCTGCGGAGAAGCCAAGAATGCCAATCTTCTGCTCGTCGATGCCGAGCTCTTTGGCTTTGCTGCGCACGATGCTGACCGCGCGTTGGGCGTCTTTCAGCGGCGCGACATGCGGCGCTTCGTTCTGCCGCTTGGGCACGCGATACTTGAGAACGATCGCGGTGACGCCGTGGCGGTTGAGCCACTCGGCGACTTCAGTCCCTTCCAGGTCCCACGCCAGGATGCTGTAACCACCGCCAGGGCAGATGATGACCGACGTGCCGTTCGCCTTCTCTTTCGCGGGAGAGTATACCGTCAGCGTCGGCTCGGTCACGTTCGTGAGCCGCGCAACCTGCTTCTCGCCAGGGCGTTGGTCCTGGAACTTTTCCGGCGGCAGTTCGGCCGTTTCGCCAGGCGCTTTCTTGTTCGGCCAAACGTTGAAGACCGGCGGATCGGCCGCGTGAACCAGCGTGCCAAACAGAAGGAAAGACAGCGCAGCCAGAGAGGCGAGTTTCATGGTGTACTTCGCGAAAGGAGGACGAGGCGGGATGTGCGAGCACGCATTATAACCCGCCTCGAATCCAGTTTCGCTAGGAGATTAGCTCCACCTTGCCGGTCGCCAGGTCATAGACGGCGCCGACCACTTTGACTTTGCTCTCCTTGACGCGCGGGCCGACGATCGGGTCGAGCCGCTTGAGCGTCGCGACGCCACGGCGAACATTGGCTTTGATCACGCGGTCGACTTCGCTTCCTTCGCCTTCGCGGGCTTCTCGCACCGCCGGGGCGATGATGTCGACCAGTTCGCCAATCGCGCCAGGCGGTGGTTCGCCGCCCTGCGTGTATTTAATGGCCGCCTTGATCGCGCCGCAGTCGCTATGACCAAGCACGACGACCAGTGGCGTATTGAGCTCGGCAATCGCGTATTCGATGCTTCCCTTCACCGTCGATCCGGCATGGCTGACGACATTGCCAGCGATGCGGACCACAAACAAATCGCCCACGCCTTGGTCGAACAGCACCTCCGGCGAGACGCGTGAGTCGGCGCAGCCGATGATCACTGCTTCGGGAAACTGAACGTTTGCGAGCGGGCGGAAATCGGCCGGCGAGCGGCGCGGATTCTCGGGCTTGCCAGCGACAAAACGCTTGTTGCCCCCCATCAAATCGGCCAGCACATCGTCGGCGGTAAGCTGCCGTTTGGGTTCGTCGGCGAACGCTCGCGAGCCTAGTGCGGCCAGACCTCCAGTCGCAAGACTAGCCAACAAGAAGTTACGGCGAGGAGAAGGAGTGCTCATGGTTGGGCCCGGGGTAAAAGCGAGTGAGAAGAGGAATGCCCTCACGGCATTCTAGCACGCTATACCGACCGCACCGCGAGATTTGTTCCCGCATGTGGGTGGTTTGGTGCTACCTCTCGCCCGGCATGCTAGCGGCTTTGCAGCCCTGCGATGACCGTTTCCAAGTACTCACGCGTCCGCCTGGCGAGCGCGTCGATGGCCGCAGGATCTTGCGGCGCAGGCAATAGTGGAGCCGAGATGTTCTCGCACGCCAGCGGCATCGTGCGGCCGGCAAACGCCACGTTTTCCAGCAGGCGATAGTGATCGATTTCGCCGAACCCCGGCGCACAATCCTGATCCTTCGGCCAGTTGCGATGGTCCTTCATGCAGAAGCTGCGGACTACATCCACACACTTTTTCAGGTCGGGCTGCGGATCGATATCGAGATAGTCCATGACGTTGCCTGCGTCATAGTTGACCATCACACCGTCGTCGTTGACTTCGCGAACGATCTCGGCACACGCTTCGCCGGTACCTGTCTCGCCGCCATGCTGTTTGACGACGATCGTCACGCCATGGTCGCGCGCGATCGGACCCAGCTTGCGAAAGCGCTCGATCCACAGCGCGCGATTGCCGCCTTTGGTGTGACCGAAGGTTAGCACTTGCCCGATGCCTGCGGCGCTCGCCTGGCGAATACGGTGTGTAAGGACTTCGAGTCCCTTCGGCGCTTCGGGATAGATGATCGAGAACATCATCACCGGTTCGAGTCCTGCATCGCGACAGCGCGCGGCCAGCTCTTTCGCGTGCGTCGTCGGCGCGTCCTCGGCCATCACCGGCACGCGCTCGCCATCTTGCCGATGCATCGTGCCCCAGGCGATATACCGAAAGCCCGCCGCTTGGATCCCCTCAATCGCCCTGGCGAGCGGAAACTGGCTATACGGCAGCGTCATACACGCCAGCTGAAACTGCGTCGGCTTCTTCTCTTCCGCCGCAGCCACCATCGGCGTCACCGCCATCACCGCACCCGCACCCGCCAAAAACGAACGACGCGAAACCATGAGCATGCTCCCGGAATTGGTCACCTATTGTCGCTCGACGATCAAACGCGATGCAAGCTTTTCCCGAGCGGGGGACTCACCGTAGGCCGATGCCATGCATCGACCATAGGTAGTGCAGCCGTGGCCGAATTCCCTGAGCCCCATTCATGGGGCTTTGTTCCTATTAGGCCCGTCGTTGACGGCGGGTAAATGATTTGCGGACGCACACCGATGTTCCTTGACATTGCGCTGTGAATGCGGGAATCTGCCGGAGACAGACCTTTGCTGAACAGCGCGGAACGCAGAACCGATGACATTGCGTTGATGCAGAATTCGCAAGTCATGCGATCGCGCAACGTAAGGCACATAAGGAAGTTGTATGGCACTATCGCGGCCTCTTGAAACGGAGCTTGTGGCCGCACTAGCCACTGCCACGAAACGCCGGAAGCTGGCCTGGCAGGATGTCGGCGGAGATTCCTACTGCGCACAGTTGGCAGAACGCTCGTATGCACTGCGCTGGCTCTATTGGTACCATGCGTCTGGCATCACGACCGGCCGCGAAGGCGTCATCCTGACCTGCGCCAATCAGGATGTTCCGATCTTGTGGGGAACCAGCGGCTTTCAGGTGATGCAGGAACTCTTGAGTGCTATCGATCCCAAGTGGCTGGAGTATTTTCGGACGCTGACCCAAGGGTACTTAGGCATGTGCCAAACCGATCTAGATTCGTCTCCTATTGGCAGTATCAATGATGCCTCACTTACCGTGCTCTCGCTGCTACTGCGTTGCACAGAGCAAGGTGTGATTTCGTGGAAAGTGACGACGAACGGCGGCGTCGGTGTCTCCGCCCATTTAAATCACCACGAAGTCGCGATTCGGTTCATCAGACCTATCGATTACGACGACAGGCCGATTGATAACGTCATCGCAGAACTCACACTGGCGGGAGCGACCACCGCCTTTGCTTGCGGTACGAACGGCTATCGCCTCGCCGAGCAGATCATGGCCTTTGCGTTTGGCCCATTTCGCACCAAGATCGAATCTCGCACCATCGCTCTCCAAGCAGAAATCGAGTTTCTCAAGCAAGTGCTCTCGCCGTGATGCGCGGATACATTGCCCGCCGCCATTTGCCTTGTCCGACAACGCGACAGCCCAACCAAGCATCCTCCATAACGAGTTCTGTCCATCCTGCATCTTTCATGCTCGCATGTATAAGAAACTATCAAGTCATGCGTTACCTGTGCTCACCGTCATCGGACTGATGGCAGGAGTGTTGGCGCTACTCGAAATCGCCGCGCAAAAGGAATTAGC
>JAEZGD010000110.1 GCA_023417165.1 Planctomycetota bacterium | reverse complement strand
GCGCTTGAGGAAGCCCGTGACAACTCGGCCGCGGTCGATCGCTGGGCCGAAAAGCTAGGCGATGCGAATTTGCCGCTGACGTTGGCAGTGCGCAGGCAACGGTGGAGCGAGGCTGCTGCCATTTTCGACCGTCAGGTGCTGATGGATGGCAGTCAGCCCTTCAATCAACTCGCGTATTCAGCAATCTATCACCGACTCGCAGGCAATAAAGATCTGGCCGACGAGCGTCTGGACAACATGCGCGCGGTGGCGGAAAAGCTCGAGAGCCAGCGCTGGTTTTCGCTCGAAATCTTAATGCTGCACGAACGCTTGGAGGAAGCGCTCGAAGGCTTACTCGCCATTCGTCCGACGATGGTAATGGAGATTCGCTGCGTTCGGCAGGAGTTTGACAAGGGCTTGGCGATTGCGATGGTCAAGCCAGGACGTGCGTATGACGCCGCCTGGTTTGAATCGTTGCCTTACGGGGATGCCGGCGACGATGCCGACAAGCAACGCAATCGTCGCCATCTGTTGGCGGTGCAAGCCGCGTTTTTTCTGTATCAAACCGGGCAGATCCAAGACGCCGAGGCGATCCTGGCGTATCTGCGATCACTCGACCAAGGCGCCACGGATGCTTCAACGCGCTGGCGACGGAACGAGTTGTGCCGCATTCAGATGCGGCTGAACCTGGTCGAGCAAGCCTTTGCCGCTGCGGCGCCAAGCCTCGGCAAGGAGCCCGACCTAGCGCTGTGGAATGCACTATTGGGCCAGCAAGGGGGCAGCGCGCTCGTCTGGCACGCCTTCTTGCGTGGCCATCAACCAGGACGCTCTACGGTGGAGCACATGCAGACGGTGCGCATGTTACTGCGCCCGACGTCACAAGCAAAAAAGGAGGATGCTTGGCGAGCGCTGGTCGATGCTTTCACTGCCACACTGGGCGATGACAAATCGCCAGATAAATTCTCGCGCATTGACGCGATTGCTGATGTCTATGTGGCGCGGGGCTTGCGGCAAGAGGCATGTGCGGCGCTGTTGAAGTACGAACTGAATGGCGCGTTGTATGTGCGCTGCGGCGATTTGCTGCGCCAGGAAAAACGTTATGCGGAAGCAGCCGATTGTTACGTCAAGGTGCCAGCCGAGGCCCGCGAACGTCCGCTAGCCGTGTATTTGCGGGGCGTCTGCAAAGTGGCTGACGGGCAGGAAGCCGAGGCGATTGCGCTGCAAAACAAAGCCTTAATCTTGGCAGGTGACGACAGTGGGCGGCAGTTGTTGTTGCAAGGGCTGCAATCGCGCGAACTCAACCGCGAAGCGGCGCGCGTGCGTGACGTGTGGCTGCGCACGTCGCCTGAGTTGATTCCGAACCTGGCGAATGATCTGGGCAAGTCACTGGCCGACGACGATCCGCAGCGAGCCGCTCAGTACTGGGAACATCTGCTCGTCAATCTGACGGCCACGAACGCTTCACTGAATCAGGACGCAGGCTATGTGACGCTGCCGCATTCGATTCACTTGGCGAAAGCGAAGGGGGCGATACGGGCCGGCGACAAGGCCGCGTGGCAACGCGAACTCGCCGCGTGTCGCCATCTGCTGCCCAATGACGGAGCCGTGGTTGACGATCTGTTTCCACTGCTAGAACAGGCAGGATGGAAAGAAGAACTCGATGCGTTGTACCGCGACCAGCACACGAAACTGCAAGCGCTTTGCAAACAGTATCCGCAAAGCGCGCGATTGTCGAATAGCTTGGCTTGGACGAGTGCAGTAGCGCGGCGGGACCTGGACCAAGCGCTCAGGCAAGCCAAGCGAACACTGGAGTTAGCGCCCGATGTGGCCAGCTATCTCGATACGCTGGCAGAGGTGCATTTTGCGCGCGGCGAGTTTCAACAAGCAGTGGACGCACAGCGCCACGCGGTGGAAGTTGCGGACGACGGGTCGCTGTTCGAAGAACGCTTGAAGCGATTCGAAGCAGCGTTAAAGCGTTAGCGCTTGGCAAGCTTCCAGCGTTCTTCCAAGGCCTTGAGCAGGTCCTTTTCGGTATAGAGCTTGCCGGTGGGCTTATTGAAATTGGGATCGCGCGGCGTTTTGCCGTTGGCTTGCTTGGGGAGCAGGATCGTCAGGTCGGTGAAGCCTGGCGTGGGATGCGAAGCCATGAACGACTGGCCGTTTGGCAGGCGGATCATGTCATGGATCAGGCGTTGCCCCCCTGGCATGCCCGAGAGTCGGTCAAGTCGGTCGAAAACGATCGGTTCGTGCGCGACTCCGCGAATAAATCGTACGCCTGCGGCGGTGCGCAACTCTTGCACCAAGAAGTGGGTATCGTCTAGAACCAGACCCAACAGCTTGTCACGCTCTGGCACGTCCCAGCCGAGGCTTTTCAGTTGGTCGAGAGCCGCACCGGCCTCACTCTTGGCGATTAAGTCGCCAGGCTGATAGCCGCGGCGGGTCGCCAACTGCCGATGCACCGTTTCCACGACATCGGTCCAGGATGCACCTTTCTTGGGGGTCTGGCCCCTCGCCGGAGCGGCAAGCTGATAGGCAAGAAGTTGCGCCGAACCAGCCACTACGGAGAACCGTAGGAACTGACGTCGGGAATGGATTCCGCAACCTATAGGATCGAAACTTGCCATGCATGGCTCCTTCTGCGGCGGCATATCTAGTCCAAGCCTAGCATCTTTATCGGCCATTCCAGCCCTTGGTCGCGCGGCTGCGGCTCCGACGGGAACGTGGTCGTTACACGTCTTAAATTCCCTACTTCGCCGAACTTCTAATTCGGACCCGTGTCCTTCGATGAAAAGGCCGTTAGGAGGCCGATTTCGGTTACCCAGCGGATTGTCACCAACCGACGAAAGCGTTAGCATGGGGGCTCTCTCGACCATTCCATCGGTGACAACGGTAGTAGGAGACGCCGTTATGCCCAAGGCCACCTATTTTGTTCAGGAATGCCCGACGTGTGGCCGACGCTTGCAGATCCGGGTGGAATACCTGGGAAAGCGGATGGCCTGTCAGCATTGCCGCGGCCAGTTTGAGGCTGCCGATCCCGCTGCGCACCGTCCTTCCGATTCCAGCGTTTTGATGGCGCGGGCAGAGGAACTGTTGTCTTCGTCGAAAGCGAATCCAATGCGCGGTTAAGCAACGAGCTTGGAAGCTTTTGGCTTGCTCAAAATAACAAAAAACGCCCCGAGGATTCCTCGGGGCGTTTTGCGTTTAGCTTTCAGCTCGGAAAGGCGTGGGCGTTATTGGCGACCGCCTTTGCGATCCCACTGCGGCTCGGCCTTGTCCCACTTGGCGGTGCGCTCTTCGGCCGAAGGCTCTTCGAGCGGGCGCACGATGCGGAAGCCGACGAACTGAGCATCGGTGAAGTACCAAATGCTCTTGGGGATTTGCGGGTCTTGCTTCTTCCACGACGGATCCGACGGGATGCGGGCGGCGCTGCGAAGCCGTTCGGGATCGTCGTTCCAAGAACCGCCGCGCGCGACGATCGGGTATTCGGTCGTTGGGTTGTTCAGCGGATTCTTGACGATGCCTTGGGCTTTGCTCTTGGCATAGAAGTCGGCGCTGTGCTGGTCGAGGGTCCATTCCGAGACGTTGCCATGCATGTCGAACAAGCCCCACGGGTTGGGCTTCTTCTTGCCGACTCGCTGATACTTCTCGCTCGAATTGTCGAAGAACCAGCCGTAGTCTTCCAACTCGGCAGGATCATCGCCAAAGGAATAGGCCGTGGTGGTGCCGGCGCGGCAGGCATATTCCCATTCGGCTTCGGTGGGCAGGCGATAGTAACGGCCGGTCTTGGCGCTCAACCAATCGCAGAAGGTTTTGGCGGCTAGCTGGGTCATGCAGATCGCCGGATAGCCCTTCTTGCCCATGCCGAACGACATATCGGTGTAGGGTTCGGTTGGCTGCGAAAGCTGGTATTCGTCGGCTGCCTTGTCACGAGCGTTCTCGTCGGTAGCCGCGAGTTTGCGACGCTGGATATCAAGATCGAACATCCAAACTTCGTAGGCATCCCAGGTGATTTCGTATTTGCCCATCCAGAACGGAGCGATCTCGACTTCGTGCTGCGGACCTTCGTCGTCCTGGCGTCCTTCTTCCTTGGCGGGGCTGCCCATCAGGAATTTGCCGCCGGGAATGGGCAACAAATCGATCTTCACTTCCGTATGTTCGATTAGCTCGGCATAGGGCTTCATCTCTTTGGCGTCTTTGGCCACTGCGTCTGGAAGCGGAAGCGTGGGGCGATCAGCCGCCCAGGCCGGCGCGGCAGCGAGCATTCCGGCAAGCGCGGCGCAGGCGAAGCGGCGAAGAGCTAAAATGGTGAATGTCATGTGGCCAAAGGCTCCGGTCTATGCGTGGCCATTACCACGCTACTGGCAATTAATAAAGGTGCGGCTTCGGTTCGAGACCGCGAAGGGACAGTCATGAGTATCTTACCGTTAATTTGCCTCGCGGGGGCCTGTTTCGCACAGGTTCCCAGCCATGCCCCCTCGCAAGTCGAGCCCGCTGCCGCTGCGCCCTCCCAACTAGTGGCGGAAATGGTTTTGGCGACCGAGTCGCAAAAGCATATGGGGACGGAATTTACGATTCAGGTCTATCATCCCAAAGGTGACAGCCCGCAGCCGGCTTTGGACGCGGCGTTTGCCAAAATTGCGGCACTCGACAAGATGATGACCGACTATGACCCCAACAGCGAACTGTCGAAGTTGGGGGCTAGTTCGCCGCATGCCGAGCCGGTGACGGTCAGCCCGGAACTGTGGGACATCCTCAAGCAAGGCGACAGCGTCAGTCGACAGACAGGCGGTGCGTTTGATGATTCGGTCGGCCCGCTGACCAAGTTGTGGCGGCAATCGCGCCGTCAGAAAAAGAAGCCTGACCCTGCCCGGCTGGAAGCGGCGCTGGCGGCGGTCGGCTATCAGCATATCGAACTGAGCAAAGGTGCTAACGAAGGCGCCCACTTCGTGCGCTTGACGAAGCCGAATATGCGCTTGGATTTGGGCGGTATTGCGCAAGGTTATGCGGCGGATCTGGCGCTGGAAATCATGCAGAAACACGGCTTTCGCCAGGTGTTGATTAATGCCAGCGGCGACCTGCTCGCTGGCGATGCGCCGCCGGGCAAGCCAGGTTGGAGGATTGGTCTGGTCTCGCTCGAACCGGATGAACCGCCGACGCAATTTGTCTATTTGAAGAACGGAGCGATCTCCACCTCTGGCGATGCGTTTCAATTCGTCGAAGTGGACGGCAAACGCTATTCGCACATTGTTGATCCTGCCACTGGCCTGGGCCTGACGACGCCGATGAGCGTCACTGTGGTTGCATCGACCTGCACGGTGGCCGACGCCTTTGCCTCGGCGCTGTGCGTGCTCGGGCCCGAGAAATCGGTGCAACTGCAAAAAGAGTGGAAGGACGACATCGAGGCGTTGTTCATCTATCAGGCCGATCAGCAAGTCAAAACGGCGAAGACGCCCGGATGGGACGCTCGAATCGCAACGCCGTAGCAATTGTGCCGTCAGCAACAATCGTAGGACCTCTTGAGCAATCTGCGGCCAGCCGTGCAGCGCCGTAGAGTTGTCGTCGCCAGAATTGCGCGCCTTGTGAGGTGCGCCGCGGTGCTTTGTGATGTATCGCGCTGGGGGCGAGATGGGAAAGCGCACCGCCGTGCAGGGAGCCCCTTCGCCAGAGGCCCACGATGGACGAACTTATATACTCGCTGGCGATCTTCGCCTTCGTACTGCTGGTCTGGGCAGCCTTGGGACATGGGCTGTGGCTGGTAGGCGCGTTCTTTCTGCGCCTGATCTTTTCCACGCCGCCGGCACTTCAGGCTACGCAATGTCACACGTGCGGTCAGCGGGCGATTTTCAGCGAGGGACGTTGTCCTAATTGCGGCGCGGGCGCGAGCCCAACGTCGGCGCTGTCCCTCGCAGGCGAAATTCAAGGCACGCTGAAGCAGCTTGATCGTTTGTGGCGTCGCGGTCTGATCACCGATGAGGAACGCACGCGTTTACGCGCCGCTTGCCAGCGCGATCTTGAGCGACTGTGGGGACCCGTTCCGATGGCGCCGCCTGCGGTTGCTGCACCCCCAGCGACAGCGCTACGTGTCCCTGCGGTTCACGATATTGCGCTCGCCGAACTCGCGCCTGACGTTGAAATCATTGAAGCGGAAGTCGTCGAGCCAGAGCTCGTCGCACCAATGGCTGCGCCGCTCGAGATTGCGAATACTATCCATCCGCTCGATAAGCCGGAGCCAGCGCCGATGGCTCCCGCTGCGCCGCCGCGCGCGCGACGGGCGCTGGCCGATATGCTCAGCGCGTTCATGCAAGAACGCAATATCCGCTGGGGCGAGTTGGTCAGCGGCCTGTTGATTGTCGGAAGCGCGGCGGGCCTCGTGCTTAGCTTGCGCGATCAGTTGCTCGAATGGATTCCGTACTTTCCGGCCTTCTTGTTCCTGCTAGGCACGGCTGCCATGCATGGTGCGGGACTTTACACGCTGCGTCGTTGGAATCTGCAATCGACGAGCCGCGGCGTGCTGACGATTACGCTGCTGTTGGTGCCGCTGAACTTTCTGGCGGCGATTTTGATATCGAGCGACGAAGGCGAGCGCTTGCCGGTGACCAGTCCCGCGTATCTAGCGGCCGTCACGATCGGCATGCTGGCGTTCGGGGCGATCTGTTACACCGGCTCGCGAGCGCTCGTCGCAGGGCGTTGGCCGGCGCTCGCGCTGGCGGTGCTCGGTCCTTCGGCGGTGCAACTGGCAATCAACCGTCTACTGACGGAAGAGAATACACTCGATCGCGCGCTATGGTTGAGCAGCATCGCGGCTGGCGCTTTCATTCTTGGCGTGATGGGGACAATTCTCGCTGGCCGCCATTGGCGACGTGTTTCGGTGACGCGTGCGCGACCGCTTTTATTGACATTGGGCCTTGGCGGTTTCGCGGTGGTGCTGCCACTGGCACTGATCATTGCTCGCAGCGGCCCCCTCAGACCGACGCTGGCGCATCTGGCCCCGGTGATTGCTCTGCTGGGCGCGACGATCGTGACCGCCGGGATGTTCTTGGTGAAACGCACCTTCGCTCGTAGCCTGGTATTACTCGCGGTGACGGGAACATCGCTGGCGATCTTGGGCGGCACGCTGATGCTGGTCGCGGTGGCTTTTGCATGGCCAGACCCCGAACGGCTGATGCTCGTCGGCGGATTGTGCGCCGTGGTTCTTGGTTTGCAAGCATTGGCAGGCGGCTTGCCGCCATTGCATCTGCCTGCCATCGCGTGCGGCACATTGGCGATACTAATCGGGTTTCATCGCTGGCAAGGCGGATTGGCCGAGTACGAAGCGACGGATCACGGC
>JAEZGD010000101.1 GCA_023417165.1 Planctomycetota bacterium | reverse complement strand
GCCGTGGGGGTATCGTGCACGCCTTGGGCATCTTCGTCGGTGGGGACGGCCGATAGCAATTGATTCAGGTGCACCAGTGGCGTGCCGATCTGCTCATAGAGCGAATCGATCTCGCCCATATATGATTCACCGCGCGCGTCGTCGAGGATCTCTTCCTCGTTCTCCAAAACGCGCTCGGTCAAACGTTGCAGTAGGATTTCGCGGGCCTGTTTCAGAATGGCCAGCGCACGGACACGATCATTCATACATCACCGGCGGCTATCGGTTCTGGATCTACTTCCAGAATATTCACCGACAGCGCCAGAGGGAAGGATTTTGTCACGGTTTCGCAGTTCCGCCGCCTGTGGCTACTACTACTTCGCCGAAGCGGCGTTAATCGGCGGCGCAGGCTTCGCGTCAGCAGCCGGCAGGTGATGCAGCGTGCGCAAGAAGCCGCCAATCATCACGACGATCACGGCCAGCACCAAGTTCAAATTCAGCCAGAAAACGGCCTTCGCGCGAAACTTCTCGGCGTTGGCACTGCGGCCGACCAGGACACTGGCGATGAAAAAGATCACCAGCGCCAGCAGCATCTTCAGCGTGACGATGGCGTGATACGGCATCGGGCTGATTTCTTTACTGGTCGTGAAGATCACGATATTGACGATGCCGCTCAGCAGCAGAAAGCCCGACGTCGCCATTACCCACTTGGCCCAATGCCGGCGCACGGCCGCTTTCAGTTGCTCTTGCTGAGCCGCGTCGATCGCCGCCAGCGAAGGATGCAACCCAAACCGCATAAAGATCGTTCCGCCCATTAGCGCGATGGCCGACAGAATATGCATCCAGCGCATCAGCAGGCCGACCAGTTCGTTAGTGTCCATGTTGTGTCTCGTGGTGAAAGTGGTGTGCTTAGAAGCGAGCGCGAGCGGACGGCGGGCGCTCAGGTTCGATCGGCAATTTGTCGGGCGAGTTCCAAGGCGGCAGCCTGGTCGCGCAGGCGACCTTCCAGTTGGGCATCGCGAATCTCATCCAGCATACGCTTGAATTGCGGTCCTGGCCGTAATCCCAGTGTCTTCAAATCCTGACCTGTGACCAGGGGCGGCGGGTTCAATTCCAAAGGGGGCAAGGCCAACTTCGCCGCACAAAAATCGGCGGCAGCCGTTCCCGAGCCCATGGCTTGCTCGACCGCCTGCAAGTACTTTAGCAGCTCGCGAGCCCCTGGAGCGATTAACAGACGCTGCACGGCCGGCCACGGTGCCAGATGCGCACGCCCGGTCAGCGGCTCGCTCGCCAGGATCCAGTCGGCCAATCCGTTCTCGTCATTCGATAGCCGCCAGCGCTCGCCCACGATTGGCGTGATCGGTCGCTCGCGCTCTGGCGAAGGAATCTCGCGCAAGACGACCGCGAGCGCCGTGGCGAACTCCGGGCGTTCCAGGCGTTGCAAAATCGCGAGCGTGCGCCGCCAGATGGCGCCGCGTGTTTCATTCGGCGGCTCGTCGCTCTCCGGATCGAGCACGCGCGCCTCCGGCAAGATCACGCCTAGGAGCTGCGAGTCGTACAGCAGTTGCAGCGCCTTCGCGCGATTCGCATGCACAAACATGCGGCGCACTTCGGCGGCAATTCGTTCAGCGCTCACGATCACCACTTCGTGCGCCTGGGCGCGAATGGCTTCCAACGTCGCCGGATCGAGCGAAAAGCCAAACGTCGACGCAAAGCGAACCGCGCGCAGCATACGCAGCTTGTCTTCGGTAAAGCGCTCGCGCGGTTCACGAATCGCGCGAATGATGCCCTGGCGCAGGTCCTCTTGCCCGCCGACGTAGTCGATCACGCGCTCGGTCAGCGGGTCATAGAACAGACCATTGATGGTGAAATCGCGGCGCTGGGCGTCTTCTTCGGGACTGCTGAACGTGACGCGGTCGGGATGGCGACCGTCGCTATAGCCAACGTCACAGCGGAAGGTGGCAACTTCGATCGGCCCCGCCGCCTTTGGCCCCAGCACCGTAATGACGCCGAACGAGGCACCGATTGCTAGCGTCCGTTTTTGCCCGAACAGCTCGCGCACCTGGTCAGGCGTGGCGCTGGTGGCGACATCGTAATCTTTCGGCTGGCCGCCTAGTAATTGGTCGCGGACGCAGCCCCCTGCCCACAGGGCTTCGTAGCCCGCGGCACGCAAGCGGCGCACGACCTCGACGGCAAATTGCCTGGCCTTTACGGGGTCGGTCGCAGCATGATAAGAGGTCATGCGAGGATTGTACCAAACTTGTGATTTCGTCCGTGGGCCGGTAAACTCCAGAGGCTTTGGCCTGCCGCAATCCCACCTGTAGACAGAATTGCCAATGTCACGACTGGTTCATCGCCAGCGTGTTTCTAAATCGTGAGGAGTTCGCTGCATGCGTCACCATTTGTTTTCTTGGGCGCTCGTCGCCGTTATGTCATCCGCTGCTGTCAGCAGTGCGGCCGAACTGGATAAGTACGGCACCTGGCCGCAGTGGCGAGGTCCTCAGCGTGATGGCAAGTCGGCGGAGACCGGCCTGCTGAAAAGCTGGGAACAAACCCCGCCGAAGCTATTGTGGACAACCGAAGGTTTTGGCGAAGGCTACTCGGCCATCACCATCAACGACGGCAAACTGTTCACCACCGGCAACTTTTCCGAAGGCCAGAAGGTGATCGCCGCCAATGCCGCGGACGGCAAGATCCTGTGGGCGACCAACATCACCAACGAAGAACCCAAGCACGGCTACGAAGGCGCGCGCTGCTCGCCTTCGATCGATGGCGAATTTGTCTATGCGGTCGGCTCCAACGGCAGCATCGCTTGCCTGAAGATTTCCGATGGCTCGCTGGTGTGGTCAAAGGATTTCAAAAAGGAATGGGACGGCAAACTGCAAAAGGGTTGGGGCTTCTCGGAATCGCCGCTGGTCGATGGCGACCGCGTCCTGTGCACGCCCGGCGGCGGCGATGCGATGATCGTCGCGCTCGATAAGAAGACCGGCAAGGAACTCTGGAAGACCCCGATGCCCGACATTGGTAACAAGGGCACCGACGGCGCAGGCTACTCGTCGATCGTGATTTCGAATGGCGCAGGCGTAAAGCAGTACGTACAGCTCATTGGCCGCGGCGTGATTAGCGTGCGCGCCTCGGATGGCAAGTTTTTGTGGGGCTATAACGATATCGCCAACGATGTCGCCAACATTCCGACCGTGATCTGCAAAGACGACTATGTCTTTACTTCGACCGGCTACGGCACGGGTTCGGCGTTGCTGAAGCTGGTCAAGGATGGCGATGGCGTGAAGGCGGAAGAGCAATACTTCCTGGAAGCCAAGACGCTGCAAAACCATCACGGCGGTCTGGTGATGTTGGGCGACTACATCTATGGCGGCCACGGTCATAACAACGGCTTTCCGATCTGCGTCGAATGGAAGACCGGCAAGGTGATGTGGGGCGGTAAGGAACGCGGCGCGGGCGGTGGCTCGGCAGGCGTGACCTACGCCGATGGCAACTTCATCTTCCGCTATCAAAGCGGCGAAGTAGCTCTGATCGAAGCGACGCCGGATGAATACAAGCTCAAGGGCTCGTTCAAGCCGCCCGTGCTGGAAAAAGACAACTGGGCGCACCCGGTGATCGCTGGCGGTCGCATGTACCTGCGGACGCAAAACAGCCTGATGTGCTACGACATCAAGCAATAGCAGCCAATGCTATGCTGACTTACGCCGCCTCGCACTATCGCAGGCGGCATCACAGGGCGGGTTCTTCTGTGCAATCGAGCCGCCCACTTTTTTGGCCGCATGCGACTTCTTTAGCGCGGCCAAACGCCGAGTTGCGGCGAACCTTGCATGACTTGCCCGGTGTAAGGGTTATAGATCGTCGTGCTGCTGAAAGCGCCGCTGCCATTGGGCGCGCCTAGAAAGGTATTGAACTGGCCGATATCGCGCCGCCGCGTGCCGGTGTAGGGATCGACGAGCGTGCGCCGAGCGAACCCGTACGATTGGCCGGTGATCGGATTCACCATGCCGACGACTTGCTCGCCTTCGCCCGTAAAACTATTGCGAGTCCGCCGGGCTTCAATCGTTTGGCCGGTCCACATA
>JAEZGD010000097.1 GCA_023417165.1 Planctomycetota bacterium | reverse complement strand
GCGCTTGATAATTCTGGATGCGAAAATGCCTATTGCACCCAATGCGGATGAAGTCGAACAGTTGCTGTTGAACGCGCGCCTGCGGGATGAGCTCGAACCGTTTTACGACGAGTCGATGGAGATCCTCAACGTTCGCAAGCTGTCGACGACCAAAGAGAACGAGTTCCTCGCCTCGCTGTTGGCTTGGGAGCGCGCACCGACGGTGCCGATCAGCCAATGGTTTGAGCCCGAGCTAAAGCTGCCTGCGCCAGAGACGCTCGACGACGACGCCTTGCGGATGCATCTGGCCAACGCGATTCATCAGTTGTACGAAAAGCGGATCGTGCTGGAGTTCACCGAGCACCTCAGCGATCGCCAGCTTTACTGCTTGATCGTACGCGACATCCTGCCGTCGCCTGAAAAGAAGATCGATCAGCCGAAGAACTTTTTGCACTGGCACTGTCTGGACGAAGGAGCCGATCCCGAGCTGTGGCTGCGCTATTACGCCAGCGATCAGGAACGCGCCGAATGGCTGGCGGAAAACGGCCAATCGTTACCGCCACAGCAATCGCCTCCGCACGTGCGCAAGATGCCGCGGCGTGCATTGGAATAGTCTTGCCCGCTTCCAGCTAGGGCGCTGCCGCCGGGCCCAAGTAGTGGGCCAGAAACTTCTCGCGAATACTGCGCAACAGCGGCGGATTCATCTTCGCCTGAGCGCCGGTTTCTTCCAGCCAGACGACGTTGCAGGCGTCGTCGATCCAGAGGGTGGCATGCTCGCTTCCCTCTTGAAAACGCAAGACGTGCGTCCAGTGCGGCGTGCAATCTGCCGTGGGCTCGTCCCAGAGAAAATGCACGTCGCTTAACAGTGCCCTGCGAATGTGAGCGAGGTCGGGAACGGTTTGCAGCTCTCGCCGGGCGGTGATGACGACGGCTTCGCCGGTTGGGGCTTTCTGCCGATTGGCGGCATCGGGATCGTCGCTGGGTGCGACACGCCAGGCTTCGACGCGCTGGGCGTTGCGAATAAGCCGCGCAGCGTCACTGCCCCACAGCGCTAGCGTGCGCCGCGACGCCTGGTAGCGAAACCAGACGGCAAAGCCGGCGGCCAGCAGTGCGGCGATCAGGATCGTCAGGATGAGCAGGCGACTGCGATCAAGCACGGGCGCACCGTCTTACTGGGCTGCGGAATTGGTGTTACAATTTGCGGATTAGACGGTACATGCTGGCAGATTCGTGAGGAAATGGATATGGCGGATTCGTTTGATCCTTACCGCGAAGCGCTTGTGATGGAAACCGAAACCGTGTGGCCGGCTGAGCTGGCCCACCTGCCCGACGCCGACAAGCGGCGCATCGAGCACGCTTTGCATGCGGAACCGGCTGCGTGCGGCCATCTGGAATACGTGCGCGTGCATACGGGCTTTTGCCGGCAGATCACTGTCACGCCGCAAGACGTCGAGCGGTTGCAGGTCGCGGCTTCGTAACATTGCCTGAAGAAAGTGCTGGTCTTCTGTGTCTGACTCTACGCGTTGCGTCCACGTCAATCTGGGAGAACGCAGCTACGATATTGCCATCGGCGCCGGCGCGCTAAAGCAAGCCGGGCCGTTCGCGCTGGCTCGCGGGCATATCTCGCAGGCGATTGTCATCACCGACACCCATGTCCAGTCGCCGCATGCCGAAACGGTCGCCAGTAGTCTGGCGGAAATGGGCATTGATGTCGAAGTGCTGGTCGTGCCCGCCGGCGAGGAGAGCAAGTCGGTGGAAGTGGCCGACGAATTGTGGCGGCAAATGCTGGAAGCGGGCGCGGATCGCAAAAGCTGGGTGGTGGCTGTTGGTGGTGGGGTCGTGGGCGACCTCGCTGGCTTCGTAGCGGCCACGTTCGGGCGAGGATTAAAGTTTCTTCAGATTCCCACGACTTTATTGGCCGACGTTGATAGCAGCGTGGGTGGCAAGGTTGGCATTAACCTGCCGACCGCGAAGAATATGGTAGGCGCGTTTTGGCAGCCGGCCGGCGTGATCATCGATCCCGACGTGCTGACGACTTTGCCTGATCGCGAATACCGATCCGGCCTGGCCGAGGTCGTTAAGTATGGCGTGATCTTGGATGCCGAGTTTTTCGAGTACCTCGAACGTCATGTCGAAGCGCTGAATCGCCGCGAGGCGGAAGTATTAGAGCATGTCATTGCGCGTTCGTGCCGCTTGAAGGCCGATGTCGTCGAGCGTGATGAGCGCGAGGAGACAGGTTTGCGCGCCGTGTTGAATTATGGGCATACCTTCGCGCATGCGATTGAAGCGGTCGCCGGTTATGGCGAACTGTTGCATGGCGAGGCAGTGTCGATTGGCATGCATTGCGCCGCGCGCTTGGCCGCGCGGCTAGGACGGATCGACGAAGCATTTATCGAGCGACAAAGGCAACTGCTCTTGGCATTGCAATTGCCCGTTACTGTGCCAGCGCTCGACGAGGAGGCGCTCATGTCCGCGATGCAGCGCGACAAAAAGGTGGAGCATGGCCGCCTGCGCTTTGTGCTGCCGACGCGCCTTGGGCACGTAGAATTAGTTGGTGGCGTGGCAGCCGCCGATGTGCGGCTTGCCTGGGCTCGCTAATACTTCTTGCCAAGAGTCAAATACTCCACCAGAGTGGGTGGTTTATGGGCATTTGTCCCATGGAATGGGGGCATGGCTCCTGAATTGTGGACAAATCTCCGCAAAATATTAAACTGAACACGCAACGAACTTGACAAGTAAACCTGCCTGCCACGTGCGCGCTTTGTCGCGAGTAGCCGCAGGCACTTCCCTGCACAGGGGTGATGGAATGAATATGGTTTCCACTGTTTATATCGTCGATGACGACCCCGCCATTCGCAATTACCTGGCGGCGCTGGCGAAGAGCAAAGGTCATGAATCACTGACTTTCACCACGGGTGACGAATTCCTGGCACATATCGAAGGGCAGCCAGGTGCGGTCATCGGCGCGGCAGTTGTCGATGTCAAGTTGCCTGGTATGACGGGGCTAGAATTGTTGCAGAAGCTGAACGAGCGCAGCGTGCAACTGCCGGTGATTATGATCACGGGCTTTGCCGAAGTGCCGTTGGCGGTGGAGGCCATGCGCGCCGGTGCGGTGACTTTTTTAGAGAAGCCCTTCGAAGATCAAGATTTATGGCAGCACATTGAAGACGCGCTGGCCGAAGGCGAACGGCTGCGCCAGGACCAGCAG
>JAEZGD010000062.1 GCA_023417165.1 Planctomycetota bacterium | reverse complement strand
GCCCTGGACCATGGCCAGAGAGTTGCTTGTCGACGCCTGTTTCCAGCCGCAGTGCGGTAAGTGCGTCGTGCTCGATGTCTGCGGTAATGATGTAGCGATCGGTGGCCGGATTCTTGCCGGTTGCGGTGATGAATCGATCGTCTGCCTCGTGAAAGGTTGCACCGCCTTGGGCCTTGAGTTCCTGCGGCTTGAGCGGCGTCCACGCGACCGGCTGTTCGGAACGCGCGGCGGCTTCCCAAGCGGCTTGCTCAGCGGCCAATTCTGCCGAATCTGCGGCAAGCTGAGCTTCGTAGTCGCGGATCGTTCCGGTCAGCGCGTCGAGCGTTTTTTGCTGCTGCGGCGTCGGCACTTTCAGCAGCGGCCCAGCGTTGCCTTGGCTGCCGTCGAGGCCGCGTTCGGGCACGTTATAGAAGAAGGCATACAGCTGATAGAACTCTTTTTGCGTCAGCGGATCGTATTTGTGATCGTGGCACTGCGCGCAGGCGACTGTCAGCCCGAGCCACACGGTGCTGGTGGTGTTGACGCGGTCAATGATGTAAGCGTTGTGATACTCTTGCGGGATCGCGCCCCCTTCGAAATTGATCATGTGATTGCGGTTGAAGCCACTGGCGATCTTTTGTCCGAGCGTGGCATTCGGCAGCAGATCGCCTGCCAACTGCTCGACGGTAAATTGATCGAACGGTTGGTTGTGATTGAACGCGTCGATCACCCACTCGCGCCAACGCGTCATGTCGCGGCCGCTATCGATGTGATAACCGTGCGTGTCCGCGAACCTTGCCGCATCCAACCAATCCAAGGCCATTCGCTCGCCATAGTGCGGCGATTGCAGCAAGCGATCGACGACTTTCTCGTACGCCTTGGGATCGCTATCACGCACGAAGGCGTCGACTTCCTGCAGCGTGGGCGGCAAGCCGGTCAGATCCAGCGTCAAGCGGCGAATCAACTGCGTCTTGGAGGCGGGAGGCGCGGGACGCAGTCCTTCGGCTTCCAAGCGAGCAAGGATGAACGTGTCGACCGCATTGCGCGGCCAATTGCGATCTTTGGTCGGTGGTAACGCGGGACGCTGCGGCGCGACAAACGACCAATGCTGCGCATATGGCGCGCCGTCTTTGATCCACTGCGTCAGCAGATCCTTTTCGCGCTGGGTGAGTTGCTTCTTGGTCTCGGCCGGCGGCATGACGGTGGCTTCATCCGTGCTATGGATGCGCACCAGCAGTTCGCTTTGCTTCGTATCGCCGGGAACGATCGGCCGCGCGCCGGACTCGGCTTCCGCCAGGGCGCTGGCGCGCTCGTCCAGCCGAAAACCGCCTTGGCGTTCGGCGGCGTCGGGACCATGACACGTAAAGCAGTGGTTGGACAAGATCGGGCGAATATCGCGCGCGAAGTCGACACGCGCCGGTTCGGCCGCATGAACCAGCGGTCCACAGGCAGCCGTCACGCACACGAATGCAAAGCTTGCGAAGAGCGAGAGGCGAGTCATGGGCAGTCTCGGGGCGAAGGAAGCAGAACGCCCATTTCACCACCCTTTGGCGGCAAAGTCCAGTTAGGGGCAGAATGCTGCATTGCCTAGGCGACGTAACCTCGCCGTCTTAAGCCAGCGTGCGAATGACGCGGCAGGGATTGCCAGCGGCGAAGACGTCGGCGGGCAAGTCGCGCGTGACGACGCTGCCTGCGCCGACTGTGGTGCGATCGCCGATCGTGACGCCGGGGCAAATGATCACGCCGCCGCCGATCCAGACCTGTGAACCAATCGAAATCGGCCGGGCGAACTCCAAGCCTTGGCAGCGCTCGGCCGCATCGAGCGGGTGCGTCGCGGCATAGAGCTGCACATTCGGCCCGAGCATCGTCTGATTGCCGATCGTGATGCGGCAGCAATCCAACACGGTGCAATGAAAGTTGATATAGACGTCGTCGCCGAGTTCGAGAAACCGGCCGTAGTCGCATGTGAACGGCGGTTCAATCCAGACGTTACGCCCGATGCTGCCCAGTAGTTGGCCAAGTAGCTCGCGCCGCAGCGCGGTCTCGGACATCGAGGTGACGTTGTAGCGCGCGGTGAGTTCGCGCGCCCGGCTGCGCAACGCCACGAGTTCTGGATCGAGCGCGTTGTAAAGCTCGCTCGCCAGCATCTTCTCGAGCTCGGTGTTCGGCATCACAGGCATCTACGGCGCGAGGGAAGTGCTAGCGGCGGTGAGTGAAAGCTGGTCGCCGAATTCGGCTTGCGCGGCCTGCAATTCCTTGAGCATGGCGGCGATGCGAGCTTGCTGCTGCTCGTCGCCTGCGAGGTCGCGGGTTTCCCAAGGATCGTCGGCCAGATTAAAGAGCTGAGTCTTATCGATCTTCGGATAGCGAATCAGCTTGTAGTCGCCGCCGCGAATCATTCGTTGCGAGTCACGATAGGCGGCGAAGATGTGCGAGCGCGCCGACGCGGGCTTATCGGCGAGCAGCGGCAACAAGCTTTGACCTTCGACGCGCGGCGGCGTTTTGGCGTCTTGCAGATCGCACAGCGTCGGAAACAGATCGAATAGATACACGCTGGCGTCGATACGACGTTGCTGCGGGATGCCCGGGCCGCCGAGGATCAGCGGCACGCGCACGCTATGGTCGTATAAGCTTTGCTTGCCGAGCAGCCCGTGCTGGCCTACAGCGAGGCCGTTGTCAGCGGCGAAAATGACAATGGTGTTCTTCGCATGGGGCGAGGCTTCGAGTGCTTGCACGATACGGCCCACTTGCTCGTCGAGATGCGAGATCATGCCGTAGTAGTCGGCCAGATGTTGACGCACGACCGCTTCAGTGCGCGGCCAGGGGGCGAGTTGCTCGTCGCGAATCTTCAGTTCGCCATTGTCGAATGGGTGCTCTGGCAGCAGATTTGGCGGTAACTGTAACTTTGCCGGATCGTACATCGTCTTGTACTTGCCGGGCGGCGTGCGCGGATCGTGCGGCGCGGTCAGCGCCACGTACAAGAAAAACGGATCGGCCTCTTGATAGTTCTTCAAAAAGGCCACCGCCTTGTCTGCGAAC
>JAEZGD010000775.1 GCA_023417165.1 Planctomycetota bacterium | reverse complement strand
TCCACGATCACTTTGGCCATATCCGCGCGCATCTTCAAGTTCACAAAGAAAAAAGTGACCGACGAAGTGAGTGAATCAGAGTGTTACGGTGCTCTGCCACTGAGCTACGGCGCATCGTTACGAAATGGCGCCGGTGGGACTCGAACCCACGACCCCCGGCGTAGGAAGCATGTACTCCAACTCGGCAGTCGGTCTTGTGTTTTCAAAGTGCCCAGCGAAGGTTTCGCGAGACAACGTGCCCTGCGGCACAGGTGAAAAGCCTGATGTAGTCCCGGCGTTCAGTTGAGCACACTGATTAGGAGCTCGCTGATCAATCCAAAGTTCGCACTCGAAGCATGAGAAATTGTCCAACGAAGGTTCGTCGAGAGTTGCTTGCGCGTTACGGCCGTCCGTGTGGGCGAGCAAGGCTCGCCCATCGTTGACTGGCCCCTTTGTCTCCGAGAGACTCCGGCGCCATTCACTAGCCAGTCGCCTAGCATCGCTACCTTAGGACCGTCATGGACTCCCGACGGGCAGTTGGACAAGTCTTCATTCAGCACGAGCGCGAGGAGTCGAACCCCGTGAGGCAGTTTTGGAGGCTGCCGGCTCACCCAGGAGCACGCTCGTGCGAATCGTTGTCGAGTCGTAGTAAAGAGAGCCGACGATTGGCTGCCAGGTTCGCGGCCACCATACATTAACGTGGTAAACCGACCACGAAATGCCCAGTTCGCGACTTCACGCCATGACGATCTTTCACTTTTGGTCTTTCAGGCTATTTAGATAAGCCTCGGCCAGCGCTTGGCCTAGTAAGAGTGTTCCCTTGGTTTCAAAGTGTCGTTTCCCGTGCGGAAGCGCCGACGTTTTGATGATCGTCATATGCGGCTCGGTGCGCGCCAGTTCGTTCAAGGCAGCGTTGACGGCTTCCATATTCCGCCAGGGGGCACTAGGGTGTTGTTCCGAAATGAACCACGATAGATCAGGTTGCTTGAGGTCGGTTCGTGTCCGGTCGATCAGCTGCTTCATCCACTTGGCGTTGTTCTTTGCATAGGGATCGAACCAGGTGTCGTTCTCGCCAGTTTGCCAAAAGATGCCATCCAGGCTGCAATCGAAACCTTGCTGCCGGAGATCGCTCTGGGCCGCCTGGATGAAACTGATGAACTTCGGATAGAGATTGCGGTGTGACTCAGGCGAGCCCTGGGGCGACCAATCGGGCCCCTGCGCGCCGCTATGTGTGAACTTGACGATCGCCACGCCTTCTTTCGCATCCAACGACTTGCGCAATCGCTCGCCAAAGCTGAGTTCGGGGCCAAAGTTGCCGAGATAGCCGACAGGGCCGAGCGGCTCCCAAGCGGACGACGACTTCACGCCACCGCCGAGCGAGTACCGGAACAAGACCTTCGCTTGGTCGTTAACCAGAGACTCAAAGCCGGATTGCTGCGGGATTTCCGCGACGAACGAATCTTCGCCTTCGGCGTTGCGTTGCCCGGCGATTACTAACAGTCGCACGCGGGCCTTCTGGTCGATGGGAAGTTTGTTCTTGAAGCTGCGATCGGTTGCTGGCAGCGGCCGTCCCAATTCGCGCAGATAGGCCTCGGCAAACGCATCGCCCAGTTGTAGTTGACCTTGGGTACCATAATGAAAGTGGGGCTGCCCACTTCCCATCACTTCGAACGCGAGGTGCGATGTCGGCACCCAACGCAGCAGCGAATCGGCCTTCAACACCTGCTCCTGCTGCTGACGCAGCACGCCGAGGTTGCTGCGATGATCCATGCCCCAGATTCCCTTCTCGCTGACTTCGGCGATGTACCACTTCAGCTCAGGGGCCTTCAAATCGGCGCGCAGGCGTGCGATGAGTTCCGTGAGTCCCGCGGCATATTGCTTGTAAAGATTGCGGTCGAGCATATCGTTCTCGCCCTGATGCCAAATCACCGCTTCGAGCTGATAACGAACGCCGCGCTTGTCTAATTCAGTGAGCGAATCGCGAACGAGCTTGAGCGTCCGCGGGTAGAGCTTTTGGCCTTTGTCAGGTGCATCAGGATTCCAATCCAAAGCGACGGTCGTCCCGCCCACCGCCGACTTGATGATCGCGATCGGAGCATCAGTGTGCTGCGTGACGCGTCGGGCGAAGGTGACTTCGGGGCCAAACGAACGGAGCGGTTGAAGCGCAACCCAGCCTTTCGAAGCTTCATCGCCATTGCCCAGGATGTACGAATAGAGGACATCTTTCTGGGGCTCGCCGGCGCCTTTGTATTCGGGATAGTTATCGATACGCTCGGCGTGCGCGTCGGCACCGACCATGTTGGATTGGCCGGCGAAGATAAATACCTTCACTGGTTGTGAAGCATCTGTGGAGACACCCCAGAGCACCTGCAAGAGCGCGAACATTTCCGGATCGTGCTTGGCCAGCTGTTCTCGCGTGAAGGGGAAGAAGTCGTTGGTCGAAAAGAAAGCCTCACTGCATTCGGCGAAATACTCCATCGGGCTGGTCATCGCGTAGGCGCGGACCTTGGCAGAGCGACCGTCGCCGAAGCGTTGCTCGACGTGCTCGTAGAGTCCTCTCTCCTTGGCCTTGGAGAAAGCCGCCTTAATCGCTTCGTTCCCAAAACCTTTCGCGAGGACTCGGTCGTGATACGCATGCGCTAATTCGTGCAGCGTAAAATTCGGCATTCGCCTGGTTTCACGTTCGAAGATGCCGACGTTGGTGAATTCGACCGCCTTGGCCATGGCCGGATTACGCTTGTTGTCGCGCAACCAGCCGGCGCTGGGATGATATTCGGCGCGCGGTTGCACGCCGGGATACTCAGGCGAGAGCCAGAGCGGCACCTTTTGCAGTTCCGCGACCGCCTTGGCTGGGACAACCTTGACGATCTCATGCAATTGGCTCGTCAGCAGTCCCAAAGCCTGCTCGGTGCTGGCCTGATCTTTTTCTAGCAGCTCATCGCTGATATGCAGCGACCAGCCCGCGATGGCCTTCGACTGATGTCCAGGAACCTTGCCCGTCTCCGCCGCCTGCGCTTGGATTGCGAACGTCAAGACAACAAAACTGACCAAGGCGATGCGGAGCTTCATGTAAAGTCATTCCTCGGACTTTGTGATTAAGGGCAGGCACACCA
>JAEZGD010000687.1 GCA_023417165.1 Planctomycetota bacterium | reverse complement strand
TCATGATTCTGCTGGAGGATCAGTACAAAATCAGCGATGTGATCACCATCAATAACATGACGGGAAAAGTCGAGCGCATCACCTTGCGCATCACGGTGCTGCGCGACTTCGAAGGCAAGGTGTACTTCATCCCCAATGGGCAGATCACTTCAGTGATTAACCTGACGCACGAATGGTCGCGCGTCGTGCTGGACATTTCGGTGGCCTACAAAGAGAAGGTCGAAAAGGTCATGGGCGTGCTGCTGGAGATGAGCCAGAAGCTGGCGAGCGAGCCTGCCTTCAGCGGTGTTGTCCTCCGCGACCCGGAACTGTTTGGCGTCGAGCGGCTAAGCGAATCGGGAGTCTTGTTGCGGCTGTGTCTAGTAGTCCGCCCATCGCAAAAAGACACCGTGCGCCGGGAGATGTTGCGACGCATCAAGGCCCGCTTTGACGAGTTGGGGATCGAGATTCCGCTGCCCCAGCGAATGGTGCATTATCGTCCGCTAGAGAGCGCCGACGGGGAACCGTTACACATTGAACGCAACACCAACGGATCGTCACAAATCCGCCCAGCGATCGAGGAAGCGTGAAGCAACGCGAAGCATCGGAAAAACTTGCACTCCCCCTCGAGCGGCCCTAGGAAGGGCGCGATTCGGCGCTTACATTGAGGGGGCCTCAAGTGGCTGCCTGCCCGCGGCAACTGCTTCCCGCCTCCGTTCTCTATCGTTCCCAGCGCATGTCTGAACTCCGCCAAGATCCGGTCAGCCAACGCTGGGTAATTATCGCCCAGGATCGCGAGAATCGGCCCAACGAGTTTATCGATCTTCCGGTCGCTCGCGTGCCGCGTCCCTGTCCGTTTTGCGCTGGCAACGAATGCGACACCCCCGACGCGGTGGCGGTCTATTCGACCGATCGCTCGCGAGCCCATGCCGGGCAGCCTGATAAATGGCAAGTCCGCGTGGTGCCGAACAAGTACCCTGCGGTTCGTAGCGATCGTAATGGCCCGGTGCGTGACGAACCACTGGGTCGCTGGTCGAGTGCCGCTGGCGTGCACGAGGTCATCATCGAATCGCCGGAGCATGTCGCCAGCCAGACCGAACTGGATGACGATCAACTGCGGTTGACTTGGCTCGCCTATCGCGACCGGCTTAACGAGCACGCGCGCGACAAGCGATGGCAGTACGGCCAGATTTTCAAGAACGTCGGTGCCGCCGCTGGCTCGTCGATCGAGCACGCACATAGCCAGTTAATTGTGCTGCCGCATGTCCCCAGTGACATATCTGCGGAACTGTCCAGTGCCCGGCAGTATTTTGAACAGCATCAGCGGGCGATTTTTTCAGACATGATCGAGCGCGAGTTGGCCAGCGGCGAGCGGATCGTGGCGGCCGACGATCAGTTCGTCGCCTTTTGCCCGTTCGCCAGCCGTTTTCCCTATGAAGTCTGGCTGTTTCCCCGCCAGCCGAAGGCTCGGTTCCAGGCGTTCGCTGGTGAGAAGAACTCTGCTGCCAGCGACGATGAAATGGGGGCAATGGGCAAGTTCGTCCAAAGAATCCTGCGGCGTATAGAGGCCGTGCTCAATCGTCCGGCCTATAACTTCTTTTTGCATACGGCTCCGTTTGACAGCCTGCCGCATGATTACTATCACTGGCATGTAGAGGTTTTTCCGCGTTTGACGAAGGCGGCCGGCTTTGAGTGGGGCACCGGTTATTTCATTAACCCGGTTGCTCCCGAAGAAGCCGCGGCGGCATTGCGGGGTTGAATCTCTGGCAGTGAGTGTGCTCAGGCGGAAAGCAACGTCCTTAGGGTCCACGCTAGCAGCCTGATGGCGTTTGTCATGCATCGCTGCGGCTAAGTGTCCCGTTCGACCACAATGCCGATAGCTGGCGCAGGGTTTGCGGTCACTCATTCCAGCATATAGGCGACCGTAAAACGTTCCGCCTAGAAAAGCTAGACAAACCGCGATGCATGTGCCGATTAGTAAAAGCGTACGTCGGAGGCGGAGCTTCCGGACGTTCGCTTGGACCGCAGGATGCGATCGCCCCCAATCCCCTTCGCTTCGTTGCATTCTGATATGACACCCATGATTCGCTTTTGCCTGGTCCTCCATAACCACCAACCGGTGGGTAACTTTGGCGGAGTCTTTGAGCAAGCCTATCAAGACAGTTATCTCCCCTTCCTCGACGTCTTCGAGCCGTATACCGATCTGCGGATCTCGCTGCACACCAGCGGACCGTTGATGGAATGGTTGCAAGACAACCATCCCGAATACGTCGAACGCCTGGCGAAGCTGGTGCACCAAGGGCGGATCGAGATCATCGGCGGCTCGTTCTATGAAGCCATCTTGGCGATGCTGCCGCCGCGCGATCGCATCGGCCAGATCAGCCAATACACGCGCCACCTGGAACAACGCTTGGGCGCCAACGTGCAAGGCATGTGGATGCCGGAGCGCGTTTGGGAACAGGCCATGACCAAGGACATCGTCGCGGCCGGTATCAAATACACCGTGCTCGACGACTTCCACTTCAAGAACGCTGGTCTGACCGAAGAAGAGCTGCACGGCTACTACATCACTGAAGACGACGGCCAGATCCTGTCGGTCTTTCCAGGCAGCGAACGCCTGCGCTATTTGATTCCGTTCGGCCAACCGCACGAGACCATCGAATACCTGCGCGACATCGCCCAGCGCTCGCCCAACAGCGTGATCGTGTTTGGCGACGACGGCGAAAAGTTCGGCACGTGGCCCGATACGAAGATGCATGTCTATGACAACGGTTGGCTGCGTCGCTTCTTCGACGGCCTGGTCGCCAACAAAGACTGGCTGCACACTACGACGCTGGCCGAAGCGGTCGAGAACGTCGCGCCGATCGGCAAGGTCTACATCCCCGACGGTAGCTATCGCGAGATGACCGAGTGGGCGCTGCCGGTCAATCAACAGCTCGAATACGACGCCGTCGTGCATGAGTTGGAACACGATCCACGCTTCCCGCGCGCCAAGCGATTTATGCGCGGCGGCTTCTGGCGCAACTTCAAGGTGAAGTACTCCGAAGCCAACGAGATGTACAGCCGCATGCTGCAAGTCAGCGAGCGTTTTGAAGACGCCCGCCGCGAAGGCGTGCTGAACGAAGCCTTCGATCAAGCACGAACCTGCTTGTATCGCGGCCAATGCAACTGCAC
>JAEZGD010000683.1 GCA_023417165.1 Planctomycetota bacterium | reverse complement strand
CCCTTCCACTATCGCCGACGCTCGGCTTGTCCGATACTACAGAAGTACCACCAGGCATCGCCGCCGCACCGGCCCGCGAAAATACCACGAAAGCAGCAGGCAGCGAGCCCGAGAGTTATGCTCAGCGATTACTACAAGTCAAACGCGATTTGCGGCGAAAGCAAGCAGGCCAAGAACCATAAGGCCGCTTTGCGGCGAGCCTTTCCCAGGAACGCGCGCGACACGGTATAATTCGGGCCATGCACGACGACAACGAATTTCAAGATTGCGCACGGAGGCTAAAAGCGCTCGCCGATCCCGAGCGGCTGCGGATTGTCGACGTGCTGTTTGCCGGCCCGAAGAACGTGAGCGATCTGGCGACCGAACTGGAGTCCGAGATCGTTAACGTCTCGCATCACCTTGGCGTGTTAAAATCGGCCGGGCTGGTGCAGGTCGAACGCCAAGGCCGGTTCATGATCTATTCGCTAGCTCCCGACGTGCGGCCCAACCAGGCCAGCGATTGCTGCAAGATCGATCTCGGCTGCTGCTCGCTCGAAATCCCCGATGACGAGCGCAAACGTAAGTAGGCCGCTCGCTCCGCCGAGCGGCAAATCTGGGCGTAGTGCATCTGCTGCACACACAGTCGGCCATTCTGAACACGCAGATGTTTCGAGCGGTCTGCTTCCCGTAGAGATCTTCCACTCGCGGAGCGAGTGGGTTACGAAGCGCAGCGACTTACGCCGCACGTTCCAGACTCGCGCCCACATAGCGGCGGCGCGGGAACCAGCCTTCGCCGAGCACGCTCAGCGCGACGCGGTCTTCCAGGTTCGGACGGAAGATCGTCAACAGCAGTAGCGGCAGGTACCAGGCCATATACAGGCCGCCGCCGTCGCCGTGCCAGAATTGGGCGGCTAACATCACCGCGGCCGAGCAACTTAGCAGCGTGCCGAGATTCTTTTGGGCGGGCCACAACGCGAAACTGCCCGCCAGCACCACAAACGCGGCCAGCATCGGCACGCGATACCACGGATCCCAGCCCAGGCCCCAGATGCCGCCTAGCTCGGTCATGCGGAACGGCAGCGCGCCGAACATGCGCTGGATCTCGTACAGATACTGCGAAGCGTTTTCGACTTGGAACAGCAGCAGCAGCGCCATCACCACGGCCGTCGAGACCGCCCCGCCGATGAATCGCATCAAGCCGCGCTGCCAGTAAAAGCTCAGCCACAGCGGCAGCAAATAGACCGGGAAGTAACACACGCCGATCGCCAGGCCCATGAATAGCCCCGCCGTCAGCGGTCGGCGATAACACAAGACGGCCCAAAGCAGCAGCGCCGCCGGCACCGCGTGATACGCCGAACCAGTCATCTGCGCCGTGTAAGGCATCATCAGGTACAAGGTCGCGGCCCCGACGCCCATCTTCAGGTTGTCGAAGTGACGCCAGCCAATGCCGACCATCGCCAGCACAATCGCCAGATGCGACAGTACGACCAAGGTCTTGGTGAACGCCGCGTTGATTACCACGCCGTCTGACGGCTTGGGCGTCACCGGCACGTCCTCCAAATTGGTGACGCGCACGGTGGGAATCTCGGGCAAGCCTTGAATCAACGCATAGCCCGGCGCGGTGGCGGGCCATTGTTGCCCGGCGGTCGGCTCGTTGGCGATGACGTTTGAGACCAAAAATACAAATAGCGAGATGCCGATAAACGTCAGCCCGCCTGGCGATAGGTTGGGTTCGAGCAACGGCCGCCGCACCATCGTTGGGTCAGCCAGCAAACGCACCAAGAGCAAGCCGCCAGCGACAAACAAGAACAGATAGCCCCAGCGTTCGCTACGCGCGCTCGCCTCCGCCATTTTTTGCGAGAGCGTTTGCTCGGCCCGCGGCGCAGGCTCTTCGACCAGCCGCAACAACTGCTGCATCGGATCGTGCAGCGCTGCGGGATCGTTGGTAGTGGAGGAAGTAGCGGCGTTTGTACTGGACGACGACGCCGTCGCTAGTGGCTGATCATCGGCGTTCGGCATGGCCGCCGCAGCCCGTTCGGCCGCACCTACTACCTGTGCTGATTGCCGTAGTTCCAGGCCGCGATGTACGAGCAGCAGCCCCGGCGCAAGCAAAATCAACAAGATCAGATCGAGATTACGGACACTCCAAAAGCGGCTGAATTTGAAGTACAGACCGATCATTAGCAAAGACGACACGTAGGCCCATGTCGTCGGATCGATCTTTTCGTAACCGTAAAGCAGTTCGCTCATACGCGCAAGCGCGGTAATTTAGGTAAAGCAGAGTACCGCAATTCCTCGATGCGCCATCCGCGCACACCACCAGCGCGGTACTCGCGCAGCAACCACTTAGCATATCTGTTGAGAGCGTCTGTTGGCAAGAACCCACGCCCCTCAGCAGGGGCATGGGCCGCCCTTCGCTGGTTCACGCACGACCAATCAGTGGCCGCTGCGACCGCGCGCGTCACACGCGCCTGCTGTTTTCCGCAGGCAATCGTCATTACGCACGGCCTACCGGCAAAGGTTCGATAGGCTATCGCCAAGATTGGGATTTAAAGATTGGACGAGACGCGCCACAGGTCCACGCCGGAATCGACCGCGTATTGATCGATTTGCGCGAGTTCTTCCTGGTCGAAGTGCAACTGCTTCAATGCCGCCAGATTTTCGGCCAATTGCGCGACGCTCGACGCGCCGACCAGCGTCGATGCCACACGCGGATCACGCAGCACCCAGGCGAGCGCCATCTGGGCGAGCGTTTGCCCGCGCCGCCGGGCGATTTCGTTCAATCCGCGCACGCGCGTCAGCGTCTCTTCGGTCAGCAGCGCCACATCAAAGCTGGGCCGCGCAGTGGCGCGATGCACCTCGGCCGAACCTTGCAAGTAACGATCCGACAACAGGCCTTGCGCCAGCGCCGTGAACGCAATCGCGCCCATGCCCTCTTCAGCCAGCACGTCGGTCAGGCCGCCTTCGATCCAGCGATTGAGCAGCGAGTACGAAGGCTGATGAATCACCAGCGGCGTGCCCAGGCGGCGCGCGATCGCGGCCGCTTCGCGCGTGCGCTCGGCCGAATACGACGAGATGCCGACATACAAGGCCTTGCCTTGGCGGACGATGGTGTCGAGCGTGCCGATCGTTTCTTCGAGACACGTCTCGGCGTCGAAGCGATGCGAATAGAACAAGTCGACATAGTCGAGCTGCATCCGCCGCAACGAAGCATCGAGGCTCGAAATCAGGTACTTGCGCGAACCCAAGCGGCCGTACGGACCGGGCCACATTTCCCAACCCGCCTTGGTCGAGATAATCAGTTCGTCGCGATAAGGGCGAAAGTCTTCGCGCAACACGCGGCCAAAATTCTCTTCAGCCGAGCCGAACGGCGGACCATAATTGTTCGCCAGGTCGAAATGCGTGATGCCGTGATCGAACGCATAGCGCAACACCTCGCGCTGATTGTCGAGCGGGCGATTATCGCCGAAGTTGTACCACAGCCCCAGCGAGATCGGCGGCAACAACAGCCCCGAGCGCCCCACGCGCCGGTAGTCATAGTGATGATAGCGCTCGGGCGAAGCGCGATGGGGATCGTTCGTCAGCGGCGCGTCGTATTTGAACTGGCTCATGAATTCGTTGCAGTAATGAGGTGACTGTCGTCTTTCGCTCTGCAAAAAACGACGATGAAGGCGATCAGGTTTCCTATCCGGGCGGACTTGGATTAAAGTTGGCAACGAACGGGAACGCAACCGGGCAACCCTCACCAGTTGATGAAAGGGTCGAATATGCTGCGCAGCTTTCTCGCCTGTGGTTTGATCGCACTGGCCGCGCCACTGGCGGCTGCAGAGCCGATCTCGCGCACCTTTTCGATTGTCGCCATCGATCCCGAGACCGGCGAGTGCGGCGCTGCGGTCGCCAGCAAGTATCCCGCCGTCGGACGCGTGGTGCCCTATGTGCGCGCCGATGTGGGAGCCTTTTGCACACAGCATTATCACGTGCCCGCATGGGGCGAACCAGCGCTCGACTTGCTTGCCAAAGGTAAAAGTCCTGCGGAAGTCGTCGTCGAATTACTCGCCAAAGACGATCGCTCCGAGCAACGCCAGTTCGGCTTGATCGACATGCAAGGCCGCACCGCGGTCCACAATCCCACGCAAGCCGACAAGCGCAGCCAGTGGTGGGGCGCCATGACCGGCCAGCATTACTGCGTCCAAGGCAACACGCTCGCCGGGCAAGAAGTGGTAATCGAAATGGCCCGCGCTTTCGAGAAGACGAAGGGCAGTCTCGCTGATCGCTTGGTGGCATCACTCGTCGCTGGCGACCTCGCCGGTGGCGATCATCGCGGTCGATTAGCTGCCGGCATGCGCGTCGCTAAAAAGAATGTCGAAGGCGTTTATTTCGAACTGCATATCGATCGCAGCGACGATGCCGTAATTGAACTCTGGAAGAAGTACATCGACACCCAGCACGACGCCAAAGGCGACTGGCCCGGCGGCAAAGGCCCCTTCGTCGATCCGCGCAAGTAGGCCGCTCGCCGCAACGTAGGCCGCTCGCATTGCCGAGCCAGCGTCACACGCGTCGCTTCCAGTAGTTGGGACGGCGTTTGGCATGCGCAAAAGCGACAATGCGAATCGTGTCGCCCGTAGCCAGATAAATAATCGAGAAGGGAAAGCGCTTTAGCAGATACCGGCGAGCACCCCGTGCCACAACCTCATAGCGCTCGGGCGCCTCAGCAA
>JAEZGD010000608.1 GCA_023417165.1 Planctomycetota bacterium | reverse complement strand
GCGTTGGAGTCGCACGAACTGGAGCGACCGCGAGCGTCGCGGTAACTTCAATGGTTTCTTCACCGCGCACAAGCGTGATCTTTACTTCGTCGCCAGCGTCATGCTTACCGACTAGCACCGCCAAGTGCGGAGGATCGAGGACGTCTTCGCCATCGACCTTCAGCAGGTGATCGCCGGACTTAATACCGGCCTTCTCCGCAGGTGAATCCTTGACCGCTTGCGAGATGATCGCCCCGGGCTTTTGATCGGGAACTGCTCCGGCTTGCACACCCAAGAAGCCAGGCTTGATCGTCTCGCCAGCTTTCAGGCGGGCGAGCAAGCTATCGGCTCCGTCCAGTGGCACCGCGAAACCAATGCCTGAGTCGTACCACTCGACGCCGCTGGCCACGTCGGCCGATTGCGGACTGAGCGGCGCACAAATGCCAATCACGCGGCCTTCCAGATCGATGAGCGGACCACCATAGTTCGCGGGGCTGAGGTTGGCGTCAGTTTGCACTGCGCGTCCCTTGATGCGACTGGTCGCACTGATGATGCCTGCGGAGAGCGCGGCTTCGTCGTCGCCAAACCCAACGCCGAGCGCCACGGCCCATTGTCCCACGCGCAGTTGCGAGCGCGGAGCAAATTCGGGCACCGGCAGATTATCGACGCCATCGACCTTTAGCAGGCAGAGCTTGCGCGTCTCGTCATTACCGAGCAGCTTGGCCACCTTGCGCTCGCCATTGGGCAATACGACAGTGATGATGGGCGGCTTCTTCAAGAAGTTGAACGTGCTGGTCACGATATAACCGTCCGCCGAGACAATCACCCCGGTTGTCGGACCTTCGCCAGGCAAGCGAATGCCCGCCATTCGCCCGCGTTTGGTTCCCGCACCCGCGACACCGCCGAACGATTCGATGGCGACCATCGACGGCAGCACCCGCGCGGCCGCAGCGCGAAACGCCTTGGGGGCGAGCAAATCGCCGAGCCGGGCATTGGCGGGCAGAGCAGGGGGCGCAGGCGAATCTTGCGCGAGCGCCGGAGCAGCCGCGCCAAACGCCAACCAACCAACCAGCATGCGAAGCGATGCGTTCATAACAAGTCGATCGAAGAGTGGGTTACTCGGCCGCCACCGGCGTGAGCTTGATGCTGACGACGTCGTTCTTACGTTTGACGAGGACCTCGACCTCCACGCCGGGCGGCAAGGCTTTGATGGCCGCCTTGAAGTCGGAGATATCGCGCACCACTTCGCCGCCGATGGAAACGACCAGATCGTCGGGCCGCAAGCCAGCCGCCGCCGCTGGACTGTTAGGAACGACGCGGTCGATATAGGCCGGATCACGCTTGCCGCCGAGCGCGAACAAACGAATGCCGGTCTCGGATTTCTGCGTGTTGGTCAGTGGCGTGGTCATAGGCGTTTGCGGCTGCTCGTTCTTCTGAAAAGCGGCCAGCAGATCGACCGGCACTGCATAGTTCAGCCGCGTGCTGGTGGCTTTGCTTTCCATCAGGCGACCGATCATGCCGACCAATTTGCCATCGGTGCCAATGACCGCGCCGCCCGCCGCGCCGGGGTTGCTGGTGATCGCATCGATCAGCAGCACATCGCCTTCATAAGGGACGTCTTGCACGCCGTTTTGCGCATCGAGTTGCGTCCGCAGCGACACGACGCCCAAGTTGACCGACAAGGGTTCGGGGCCGTCGGCAACCTTGAACGCATTGCTGACCGCCAACACCCAGTCTCCCTTGCGAGCCACGCCGGCTTGAGCCAGATCGAAGTAGTCAGGCGTGGGAACGTCGATCTTCAGCAGGGCGGCTTGCAAGCCTTGGCTGCGGCGTTCGACTTGGGCCATGTGCACCGAACCATCGGGCAATGCGATGCGAATGCGCTCGCCTGCCAGGTAAACGCCATGCGCGGTGAGGATCTGGCCATCAGGCGAGACAATCAGTCCCGTGGCATAGCCTTCGTTACGACCGATGCCGCCGCCAAAAATCTTGACACACCGCTTTTGCGCAGCAGCGACCGCCGTGGCGAAGACATCGTTCACCGTTGGCTCGTCCGCGGCCGGCGCACGTTGCGCGCTGATGAGCGAAACGGCTACAGCGAGCGCTAACAGCGGCAGCTTATTCGGATTTCGCACCATGATCGGGCTTCTTGAACAAAGAGTTATCGAGCGTATCGAGCGGCTGCACCTGGCTGGTGGTGATCGTCAAGCTGACGTTTTCGGCCAGGCCGGCGACCACGCGCCGCTCGTGCGGCCATTGCATGCCATCCACCTCGCGCCACTGCTCATACACCACACCAGCGGTGCGCTCGTCGTCATACGTTTCGGCCGTTTTAACCAAACGCACCTCTGGATGCCCGGCATCGTTGAGCACGCTGAGCCAAACGAAGAATTCGTCGGTGTCGGCATCGATCGCTTTCAAGCGATAGGCCAGTTGCTTGTTGGCCTTGTCACCGGCGTCGATCAGCACCTTGCCAATCGTGGCAAGCGGATCGGCAGTGCCAACCGTGGCGAGGATATAGCCCTGAGCCGCGAAGGGATTGCGGACCAGCTTTTCGGGATCTACGACTTCGGTCGCGGCATCGCCGAGCGCCGACCAGAACTCGGCGCCGTCGTAACCAAAGCGGCTGAGCTTGTCGTCCAGCGTGACTTCAACCAGAAAACGCCCGTCGCGCGCGATAGTGATGGTTTGCTGACCGACGACCTTCTCGCCGCGCGCGATGGTATCACGCAATTGCCAGCCGGCCAGTTTGTCGTTTACAGACTCGCCAGTGAACTGCTTCCATTGCGTGAGCAGCCGCTTGGCGTTCTCGCGGTTGAGCGCTTCGTCGCGGACCTCGCCTGCGACACCAAAGTTGGGCGGCGAGCGCATGGGAGGTTTGCTTTCAGGTGCGGGACCGTCTGGCTTCTTCTCGGGCTCTTCCTTCTTCTCGCCCTCTTTCTTTTCTGGCATCGGCGCCATCGGCTGCTGCTGAGGGCCGTAGGGCAGGGGAGTGAGCCGCACGTGGATGGTCTTCGACTTGCCTTCATGTTCGAAAGTCACTTCGCATGGCCAGCCTGCCGGAAGGGTCGTGATGAGGTTGGTGAACTGATTGGCGCTGGTGATGGGCAGGCCTTCGAAGGCAAGCAACTTGTCGCCGAGTTGCAGGCCGAGCTTGCCCACTTGCGAATCGAGGTTGAGCGTGTGGCAAATCACTTCGCCGCCGCGATTGCCAAAGACGGCGTCGAGCGTGCCGTGCTGCACCATCTTGGTGGCCAGCAGATCGGGCAGGAAGTTCTTCACTTGGTTGATGCTGATGGCATAGCCCAGGCCGACATTAACGCGCCCGCGTTCTTTAAAGCTGCCGCGGCCATTGATGCCGATAACTTCACCGTGCAGGTTGAAGAGCGGGCCGCCGGAGTTACCAGGGTTGATCGAGCTGTCGACCTGGATGCAATTTCCATAGACCAGCATGTTCTGGCCGGCGCCGGGCTGATAGCGTTCGATGCCGCTGACGAGCCCGAGCGTAACCGTCGGGCGTTGATCTTCGGCCAGCACAAACGGGTTGCCCATCGCCATGGCGAAGTCGCCGACGCGCACGGTATTGGAATCGCCCAGGGGCGCGACTGGAAACGCGGGCTTGCCTTGCAATTGAATGATGGCGACATCGCCGCCGGGATCGGTGCCGATCAGTCGCCAACGATAGAGTTTGCCATCGGCCAGACCGGCCCAGCCTTCGGTGCCAGCGCCCGCGACCACGTGATGGTTGGTCAGCGCTAGTCCCGAGGGATCGTACAACACGCCGCTGCCGCCACCGCCACGATCGTTGCCATAGATGGCGACCACCGCTCCGTACACACCAGCGATGGCGTTAATGCGAGCTTCTTCGGCCGCTTTGATCGCCGAAAGTTCCGCGGCCGTTGGGGGCGTTTCGGGAGGTAACGCCTGGGCGAAGCTGCGGGCGGCGCCACCCAAGATCAGCAGAGCGAACAGAGCAAGACGCAGCATAATTCGCAGGTCCATCAATCGGCGTTTACTTTTGCTTGATGACGCGGGCATCGGCCCAGTTCGCCAGATCGGCCAGGTCCAAGTCCTCGCCAGGCTCGACGATCAAGGTCAGTTGCTTGACGCCGGAGATATCGAGCTTGAGTTCTTTGGGCTCGGTGGTGCCGGTCATGCGCTCGCGCGCCACCTCTTGACCATCGGCGACCACCACGAAAATGCAATCGCCATGCCGTTCGGCGGCGGCGTCGATGCCGATCGTCGCATTAAAAGCATCGTAGTTGCCTGCCAGGTCAAAGACCAGTTTGGAGTAAGCATGTGTGCCGATGCCACGGTCGAACTTGCGCTCGCCGAGCGTGAGCGTTTTGCGGGCGACGCTTTTATCACGCTGCCAAGGTTGCGGCAGCGTTACCAAGCGCGACTCCTCGACTTCGGCCGGATCCAGATCGGAAAGAAACGCCAGGCGCGACGAACGAACGGCGACGGACTTGACCGCGGCCCAGGGCAGTTCCGCGCTGGCGGGACCAATCGAAACCGCCAACTTGCCATCGGCGAGCGATTTGGCCACGCCAGCGACGCGCGAACCATCGGCGAGTTCCAAAGTGACGCCGCTCGGTGGTTTGATGCCGGTATCGACTTGCGCGACGACAATGCCGAACAATTTAGCGAGCGGCAAGGTCTGCTGAGCGCCTTCGTATTGAAAGACAACGTTCTCGGCAGTTAGCGATTCGACCAGGCCAGTGAGAATCGTCAGCTTGCCGTCGACTTCGACGAACAAGCGATCGTTATCGGCGGAAGGCTTCGTGAGCGCCGCTTCGAACGTGTCGTCGGTAACTGCGGGCTTCAGCCGTACAGAGCGAACCACATCGATCGGCAGCACCAGCTTTTCGCCGAACGCCCAGGCGACGTGAAACTTCTCGTCGGCCACCGTTACAGAATCGCCGAGGATGCGCCCGCCGCCGACCAGGTCCAACACCACCGCGCTCTTGGCCGATTGCTCGGGCACTGAGCGATCGATGCGGCGCAACAGATCGAGCTGTAGTTCGGCAGGCAGGTTCTTGCCGGTGACCTGGCCCGCTTCGTCGATGGCGACGATCTCGCCAGAGAGTTTCTGGCCATCGAGCATAATGATCTCGTCGGCAGGCAGCCAGGCAGCGGCACTGAGAAGACAGACGGCAATCAACAGGCTGCGCCACATACTTGCACTTATCCCACACGCAAGACGCGGTCGCCAAAGTCGCTTCGGCGCCGCGTCTGCTCTAAGGCACATAGATCTTACGTTTCACTACTTCGCGTTTTCGAAGCTCTTGTAGTATTGCTCGACCAGCTTTTCATAGCGGGCGGGATACTTCTGCTTCAGCGCGCTGAAGACTTGTTCGCGTTCGCGATCGCGGAGCTTGCTCCAGCCGCTTTCTGGGCCAGTGCGGCGCAGGCGCGTCACTTCGTCGGTGTTTTGCGAATTGTCGGAGCCTTTGCCGTGGCCACCGGTGTCGCCGCTGTTGCCTTGCCCTGCGCCGCTGCCTTCGCTGTTTTGGCCGCCGCTCTTTTCGCGACCTTGCCCCTGGCCGCTGCCTTGGCAATTGCATTCCTTCTCTTCGGCTTCCTTGATCAGCTTGGCGAGGATGTCGACAATCTTCTTTTGCTCGTCATGCGTGCCCTTGCCAGAGTCTTTCAGCACCAGCTTGCGACGGCTGAAGTCCATGCGGTCTTGCACGTCGATGATCGTGCCGTCTTGCACCAACTGTAACTG
>JAEZGD010000593.1 GCA_023417165.1 Planctomycetota bacterium | reverse complement strand
CCCCAATACACCGTGGGACCGGTGCGCGTGGAAGGAAAATGATCGAACGTCGCGTGAAAGTTCTGTGACGCGAGCGCGAGCTGCTTGAGATTGTTTTTGCATTGCAGGCGGCGCGCCGCTTCGCGGGCGGCCTGCACGGCAGGGAACAGCAGCGCGACCAGCTCGCCAATGATCGCGATGACCACCAGCAATTCCACCAGCGTAAATGCGCGGCGAAGCCGTGGAGCAGAGTTTTCGGGGCAATTCAGGAAACGAGCAAAGGCGTTCATGCGAGCCATGATGATGTGTCTGCTGAGAAGCTAGATTGAATGCGAAATGACTTCACGGTTTAGGCGGTTTCTAGCCTGGCTCGACCAATCCAAGAACGCATCGGTCTGGCTGGGTACACATATCGGAAAGCGGCGTTGCCGTCCCGGCGAACTTGCTCCGCAATAGGCTTGCGTAGCCGGGAGATAAGGCGAGATCTTTTCGCTAAGGAGCCGCGTCGGCTGGCTCCTGCGTTTCAGATTCTTCCGCCGGATCGGGATCAATGCCGGGCAGCGGGAGCGGGCGCACCCGCAAGGGCGGTTCTTCCAGCGACTCCAAGAAGGCAAGCAAATCTTGTAAGTCCTGCTTGTTAAGTCCCAGCGGACGCAACAGCGGCGACTTCTTGGGAAAGGTGGGATCGTCGATTTGATGCTCTTTCGGCGTCAGTGTCGGCATGCCGGCGTTATACATGTTCAACACGCCTGGCAGGCTGCTAAACAGGCCGTTGTGCATGTAAGGAGCGGTGCGCGTGACGTTGCGCAAAGGAGGCGTGCGAAACTTGCCTGCATCGGCGGCATCGTTGGTCACCTGGTAACGACCCAGGTCTTCGTACTTGCGTCCGAAGTAACTCAGGCCGACATCGTGCAGCCGTCCATCCGAGAGCTGCGGGCCATTGTGACAATTGATGCAACGCGCTTCGCGGCGAAAGAGATCGAGTCCCAGTAGCGCTTCATCCGAAAGGGCCTTCGAGTTGCCTTTGAGGAACGCATCGAACGGACTGCGTCCGCCTACGAGCGTGCGCTCGTAGGCTGCGAGCGCTTCAGCGACGCGATCTAGTGTGACGTCGGCATTCCCAAAAGCCGCGGTGAACTGTCGCTGATAACCTTCGTGCGCGGTGAGACGCTCCTGCAACAGTGGCTCGGAACTGCCCATCTCGTGTTCGTTGAGCAGCACCTGCCGCGCTTGATCTTCCAGCGACGTCGCGCGACCATCCCAGAACAAGGTATCGATAAAAGCCGCATTGAGCAGCGAAGGAGCATTGCGTTTAAGAGGCGAACGCCCCAAGCCAAAAGAGACCGTGCGGCCATCCGCCCAGGCGAGATCGGGATCGTGGCACGACGCGCAGGCCATCTCTTGAGTGCGTGAAAGACGCGGATCAAAAAACAAGGTATGGCCAAGTTGCACTTTAGGATCAACCTGGCGCGGTCGCGCCGGGCGAGCCGCTGGCAAAGGCAATAGGCCGAGTTCTTTCCAAGGCACCCCTTCGTCGACCATCGGCGCTGGCCACTCGGCGGGTGGTTGGGTATAGGCTGCGCGAAGCTCGGCGATGCGTTCTTGCCGCGCCTCGGCTGTTTGTACCGGGCGAGGCGCAAGCCGTTCAAAGAAGCCGCTGCGTCCCTGAATCCGTGTGATCGCAGGCTTTGATTCCGGAGGGGAAGATGCGTCCTCGTCCGTCGGCGCTGATTCCGCGATGGGAGTCGCAAGCGAAACTGGCGTGGAAGGGCTGGACGCCTCCTCTGCTTGGGTGAACGCGCCCATCGCTATTAAAACCAGGGGCACCCAAATAATAGTGCGACCTAAAATCGCCATCTTACCTATCTCTCAAGCCGTCTCACCAATCGACTCAACACCGAACCACAAACGGACCCGTAGAGGGGTGGTTGTTATTAAGACTGAGTCTCAATTGTGATCAGGTTATCAGAAACAGGCAGGGCGTAAACCACCCCCGTAATCATTAAGGCGGATGTAATGAAGAGTTTTCAGCGGGCAATACGGCGAGCACGTCATCGCTGTGTTATGGCTTGGGACTGGCGTGAAAGATCAGCATCTCGTGGCCCGAACTGCCGACCACAACGAGTTGCTGATCGGAGGCAAAGTCCAATGCGACATCGGGCGAGCGATTCCGCGCAAGCGGAAAGAGCTCGCGGCGCGTTTCGGTGTCCCACAGTCGAATGGCGCCTTCAGCATCGGCGGATGCCAGGGTGTAGCCATCGGCGGCAAAGGCTAGCAAGCTAATTCCAGCATGGCCGTTCCCTAGCGCGGCTCGCTTCACATAATCTTGTGTGTCCCAAACCGTGATATCTCCTCCGACGTCGCCTGCGACCAGCCAACGACCGTTCGGACTATACTCCAGGACGTTCACCTCTGAGGTGGTCGGCAATTCCACAAGCCGCGTGGTCCCGGCGGCATCCCAGATTTCGACCCCGCGATTGTGTCGCGCGCCGACCGCCACCGCGCCCGAGGCAGGTGAGCAGGCGACGCAACCATGGCTGCCGCCTGGGCTATTCAGCAGGGATTGCCACTTGCCGGACTGCAAATGCCAACCTCCCACGATGCCTTCCATGCAACCTGCATAGACCCACGCAGAGTCTGGCGAGATTGCCAATAGATAAGGGGTAGTGTTCGCTGGAAAACGCTGCTTGATCGACCAGGTGCGCGTATCGACGACTACCACGTTTTGACCGCGATCCGCAATGGCCAACAAATCGCCGCGGGGCGAAAGGGCCATGCAATGACGTATCGAAGCATTTATGGGCAAGGTGGCGACCACCGAATCATCGGCGATACTGCGGATGAAAGTCTTTTTGTTGTGCGTGGTGACAAACTGTCCCCGCTTGGGTAATAGCCCGACAACGTGCTCGTCGTGCTTCCGATGCTCGTATCCAAACGTGGTCGAAAAATTGCGAAGTTCGACGATGCGATCCTGCTCGCTCACCGTCAGCACGCGCTTGCTGCGAGTAATCGCGGCCGCGCGCTGGCAACTGTCATTCGGACGAAACTCACCCAGCAGGTGAAACGTGCCTGCTTCCTTGTCGTAACGGCGCAAACGCATGCGGCCGCGCGAATAGCCTAAGAGTAGCTGTTCGTCGTCAATAAACGTCATCGCCCAAACGTTAACTTCAGTAGGCACCTGAGCCAATTCCTCCAAGGTCTCGGCATCCGCGAGCGAGAGGATACCACCGTAACCTGTATAAGCGACGAGGCGGCTGTCGCGCGAGAACGCCACCGCCAAGATACGACTGGGATTGCCTTCGCAATGACCATGCAACGACCAATCGACGGTATTCCATAGCAGAATGCCAGCGTTGCCATTCGCAGTTGCCAACCGTCGGCCATCGGGAGACCAGGCTACAGCGCGAACAACGTCTTCTTGTTCTGGTAAGACCTCGGCCACCGTCTTGTTAGGGACATCCCAAATATAGATGCGTTGATCGCGGCCGACCGAGGCTAATTGGCGAGAGTCAGGCGACCAAGCCACTTGCATGACCGTTCGCTGGTGGGCTTCCAACCGCGTATATTCCTGCCACGAACCGACCTCCCAAATGTGGACGATGCAATCTTTGCCTGCGGTGGCAAGCCAGCGGCCATTCGACGAGAAGCAGAGGCTTGTGACTTCCTCATTGCTGTTAGGCAACGAGTGCACGACCTTTCCGGAGTGGGCATCCCAGATCTTGATCTCACCTCCACGGTCGCCGCTGACCACCCAGCGCTCGTCAGGCGAGATATCCGCTGTTAGGACATCGGCTGTATGGCCAACCAATGTCAGAACCGGCGCTTGTGTCAATCCGTGAAGGTAGTCCCAAGCGAAGCCCAACCGGTTAGCATGCTCAGGCGGTGAGTGATCCTGCAGCAATCGTTGAGCTTCATCATTATCGCCTAGAGACGCCGCCTGCCAGGCCATGCGAAGATCGTTGCTCAGGACCTCGCGCTGGAGCAGTCGTTCTCGTTCCAGGCCTGCGCGACGCAGCATCTCCGAAATCGTATATTCCGTCGTCAAACGATGATGATGCCACCAGGCTCCAGCAGTGGCTGCCGCTAACAACACTACTGCTGCCAGCCCTAGTGACGCCAAGACCGGATGTCGCCGCAGCCACTTGCGCGCCTTTAGCCACATGTTGGCCGGGCGAGCGTGGACGGGGATGTCACTCAAATAGCGTTTGATATCGGCCGCGAAGTCTCCGGCCAAAGCATAACGCCGCTGGCGATCTTTCTCGAGCGCCTTCATCGCGATCCAATCCAGTTCACCGCGCAACTGTTCGCGCAGGCGGCGCTCGCTCATGCCGCGCTGCTGGGCGACCTGGTTGCGCTGCTCGTCCGGCAGCAGTTGCAAACGCTGGCTGGGACGAGGCGGATCATCTTCGCGAATGATGCGCCGCAGTTCGTCGAAATGGCATGAAGCGATAGTTG
>JAEZGD010000589.1 GCA_023417165.1 Planctomycetota bacterium | reverse complement strand
GAGTGCGCCGAAGGGCTCGTCCATCAAAATAATGCGCGGCCGCAGAATCAACGTGCGGGCGATCGCGACGCGTTGCCGCATGCCGCCAGAGAGTTCGTGCGGATACTTATGGGCATCGTTCTTCACGCTGAGACCGACCTTCTCAATCCATTCTCGTCCCAGGTCATAGCGTTTGTGGCGCGGGACGCCTAGGCATTCCAAGCCGAAGGTGACGTTGTCGAGAACCGTGCGGTTGTCAAAGCTGGTGTAATCTTGAAATACCATGCCGCGATCCGCCCCGGGACCTGCGACCGGCGCACCTTGTACAAGTACCTGACCCAGCGTTGGTGGATGCTGTGGTTCTAGCCCGGCAATCAGCCGTAGGATCGTGCTTTTGCCGCATCCGCTGGGACCCAGAATGCAGACAAACTCGCCACGCCCTGGCAAATCGTCAACGACGAAGCTGACATCCTTGATCGCGGTGAATTGGTTGGGCTGATCGACATTATAGGTCTTCGTGACGTGCCGAAATTCCACGACGGGCGGCCGCGATACGAGCGGTGCCTCGCGTACTTGCTCAAGCACGTGCGCCATGCCCACATCTTGCCCAGGCAAAGCGGCGGCCTGTTGAGAGGCCGGAACAGGAACTGTGCTCATCACTTGGTCTCCTGCGGCTCGGTGGGTGGCTGAGGTGATTCGGTGGCCGCACGTACTTCGGCGGCCTCGACGACAGGATAATGTCGACTGAGAAACTCGTCGCTGACGCGACTGCCGAGGACCATGCGTTTGAGATCATCCCAGCCATGCATGATGACGCGGACACCGTGATGTAGCAAACCATCGCTGGCATACTGGTACGGAAACAAAGACCGCTGCACCCACGACAAGATCTGGTCGATCGCCAGCGCGATCAGTGGAATGATCAGAATGATCAAATAGATCGTTTCGCGATCGCCGCGCCGCTGCGCGACTTGAATCTGATATCCGAGTCCGCCTGCGCCGCCCGCCTCCTTGATCGATTCCGCCAGCATGATGTAGCCAAAGGCGATCCCGAACATTAGCCGGCACGAACCAAAGATCGTCGGCGCCGCCAGAGGGATCAACACCTTCTTAATCGTTTGCCAGCGCGAGGCGCCGAGCGTGTAGCCGGTGTCGACGTATCGCTGGGAAACTTCACCAATCGCCCTGGCAGTGTCAGCCAAAATGAAGGCAACGGACGACACAAAGATGAAGGCGATCTTCCGTTGTTCTGTCGCCGAGAAGATGAAATCGGTCTGTACCACTAGGATCAAGAGTGGCAGCAACGCAGCGATAGGGATGTTGCGGCCGAACATCACGATCGGCGTCAGAAATGCATGCACGCGCGGGAAGCAACCGGCAACAATCCCCAGCGGCACACCAATCATTACTGCAAGTAAAAAGCCAATCGTGACCCGCTGCAACGTGGCGGCGACGTTACGCGTTAGTTCCTGCTCGAACCACAAACGCGAAAACGTGCCAAAGGTTTCCGCAGGACTCGGTAGTGTCAGCGGACCGACGATGCGCTCTTCTGCCTCGCCCTGGGTTACGAACCACCAGATCGCCAGGCAAGTCAGCAGGCAAGCAATTCCCAGTAAAATGGCTTGCCACTGCGGAATCGGACGACGCAACGAAAAGCGGACGCTGGCGCGCGGCGGCGATTCGGAAGCCGTGACATTCGGCGACGGGTTGACCGTCGCCGCAGAATCAGAAGCCTCTGGCATGAGCAATGGCACCGGCGGACGCGGCTCCGAACCCGCGTCCTGGAAGGCTATTTACAAGTCGGGATCGGAGCCCCGCTGCTGACGCTATTGCACCACCGCTTCAGGTGTATAGACCTTCACTTCGACGCGGCGGTTCAGCGTGTGATTGTTGGGCTCGCTGGGATCGGCCGGCACTTCCCAACCGTAACCCTCGACGTTGAACTTGTTGGGATCAAAGTTGAACTTCTTGATCAGCGCCTCTTTGACAGCATTCGCGCGATTGAACGATAGCTCTTTCACCATCTCGGCGGGAACTTTGTCGCGCATCGAACCATCGGTGTGGCCTTCAATAATGATGCGGGCATTGGCAAAACCACCCGCCAGCTTGCCGGCTTCTTCGATGGTGAATTCGACCTTTGGATCATAGAGTTCCTCGACCGACTTGCCGTCCACTTCACGAGTGATCTTCTTATTCAGGTCCCAACTGTTGGGAAAGAAGTGAATGACGACGGTATTCGTGAGCACTTCCTCGGCGCCGCCACCGATGATTTCTTTGGTCGAGCGGGGCACGAATTGAACCGAATACTCGTCCTTCTGTGCGGCATATTTCGGCTCTTTGGCCAGTTTGGCAATGATGGAATAGTCCATCACCTGGTCGAACGGAACAGGTGGGTTCCGCAGAGTGCGAATGCGTCGATAAAGGAAATTGGCCTGCTTCCAAACACGTTCAAAGTTGGTGGGATTGCTGGCGTTCATGAAGAACTGATAATTCTCAGCCACATTAGTGCTGTGGGCGTCGGCGAGCATGCCGAGCGCATCGGCGGGCGGAATGCCATATCCCGTCGCCATCAGGTCTGCTGCCTGCTTGCGATTATCTTCCGACTTGAGTGCTTCCATGCCGTCGAAAATGCCGCGCACGAGTGCTTCGCAAATTCCAGGATAATCTTTCGCGAAATCCGCCCGCGCAAACCAAACGTCGGCAATCAGTTTGTTCGCGGTTTGCGTGGTGACGAGCAGGCGATTGCCCTTCACTTGTTCGAGATTGTAGATGTCCGGCGCCCAAGTAACCGCGGCCGAGACCTTGCGATCGTTATTGAAGGCAGCGGCCGCTTCAAAGGCGTTGCCGGTGAACTGCATATTAACTTCTGACGGCTGAATGCCGCCCGCCACTAGCATGTTCAGCAAGAAGTAGTGGGATGGCGAGTTCTCTGCCAGTACAACCGTCTTCCCGCGCAGATCAGCAACCGTCTTGATCGTGTCGCGACAGACGATGCCATCGCCGCCATTGGACCAGTCCACTTGCTGATAGATGCGCGGCATCACGCGGCTATCTTTTGGCTGCCCCGATGAGTTGACGAAGCTGTCGACAAACAACGGCACCATATCGAGCGTGCCCCAGCCGATATGAACGTCGCCTGCGGCATAGGTATCTCGCATTTCGATCGGATTATCGATCAGCACCAACTCGACCTTAAACTCTTCGCCGTCTGGAGTCTTCCAGACCTTTTCGGGCTTGAAGCCGTTGTTGGCATAGACAATTGGCGCCCAACCGGCCCAGACATTCAGAGCAAAGCGGACGGTGTTGTTGTTGGCGTCCAGTTTCTTATAAGCGGCGGTGCCCTTCACCGGCGGTAGACGCTCCGACGGCTTATAGGTGTATTCCTTGACGGTGGTGATGCCAGTGGCGTCAGGTGCCTCAGCCGTGCCTGTAGCGCCGTTTGATTCCGTTCCTGGGCGGCCTTGCCCACCCGGCGGCATGACAATGTCGTTGTCTTGCGCAGGCTGATTGCCACGCGGCGCGAAGATATCGGCGCGATACATGGCAAAGCCGACCAGCGCAGCGACCACTAGCAGCACGGCGACATAAAATGCGGGTTTGGGTTGTCCAGCCATGGTTGTTGCTTTCTCGGATGGGTACTGCCAGGCAAGCCGCCGGCGCCAAGGTGATTAAAGATGAAGTTCTGTCTTGGGACGCGCATCTTGCAGCGAAAACAACGCCTGCATCACGTTGTAGGCAGTCAACTCACACAGCAATTGCGTGATTTGAGCATGTAACGCGTCGTCGAGTTGGGGTTCGACCTGTTTCATTAGATCCACCAGACGGCGCTCTTGTTCTGTCAATTCCGTGGTATCAATCTTGCCATCGGCCATCGCCTGGATGAAGGTCGATAGCTTCTGAGTGTACTCGTCGATCAAGGGCGTTTGCGTTGCGTCGTCGAGCCAGCTTTGCCGTTTGGTATTGGCCATGATATTGATCTCTACAAAGGAAGGATGCGTGAATGTAGCAAACTGCGTGCGATGTGTTTTGGGTGTCGGCTAATCTTCGACCAGTTGGCGAATGGCGACCATGCGTTCTTGCAGGCGAGTTCGGGCGTCAGGCGTGGCGACCCGCTCACGCCATTTCGGCGGCAGGAAATGACGCTCGGTGCATTCCAGCACCGCGGCGATCTCTTGCATCTCTTTTTCCAGGCCTTCCGCCGAGGGAATGAACTCTTCGATCGCCGATTCGAGTTGCTGGCGCGTAATGGTCTCTTGGCCAGCAAGCAAGGCTTTGCGGCGCGCGCCAAGCAGAATGCTTTCGATATCGGCGCCGCTTAGGCCTCGCTCGGGCGCAACGTCGGGAATCGCATCCGCTGCCAATGGCGTTTTATTCTTTCGCGACATGGCCTCGAACATTTCACGAATACCTTGGCTGTCGTGCGGGGCAAATAAGGGGATGTGCACTTCGCAGCGACCTTGGCGTTTCAGGTCGATAGGCAACAGATCGGGACGGCTGGTGAGCAGCATCCAGATGATCTTGCCGCGGTAACGCGTATCGCCCATCTGCTGGGCGATCATCGAAAAGACGCGCCCCGATGTGCCGCTGTCGCCGTTCGCCCGGCGATTACCGAGCGAGGCATCCGCTTCGTCGACGATGACCACAACCGGTCCCAGCGATCGCAGCACGTTCAATACTTGCTCGAGATTGCCCTCAGTTTCGCCCACATACTTGGAGCGAAAGTTGCGCAGCTTCACGCATGGAATGCCGATCGATCCGGCATAGCATTCGGCCAAAAATGTCTTGCCGGTACCGACCGAGCCGCAAAACAAATAACCCATCGGCGCCATTTCGAGTCGGCCTTGCGTAATCCAGGCGGCATCTTGCGTCAGCCGGGCTTTGGCTTCGGGCTGGCCGACAACCAGATCGAGCGTGTGCGGCGGCTCGACAAATTCGACGAGGCCCTGGCATTGTCGCTCAATCATCGACTTCTTGAGCTTGCGAAATTGCCCGGCGTCTAGTCCGCGCGTGGCAGCCTGCGAAAGCACAACGTTCAGATTGACCAGGTTGAGCCCGTTGGAGTTTTGCACAAGGTTTTGTGGCGTGAAGCCTGCCAGCTTTTCGGTGGCGACGCCTTTGACCGCCTGATCGACATACGCTTGCCGCTCGGAAAGAGAGGGGAGAGGAATCTCGATGGCGGCGACATGCGGGTTCTGCACCACACGATCACTGACTTCGGAAAGCCGCTCGGTGATCAGGCAAAACGCGATGTTCAAGCGCTTGATATACGGATTGGCCGCCCAGCCGATCAGCCGCACCAGACGCGCCGCCTGTCCGCGCGCCAGACTGGCCAGGTCGCCCGTGGGAACCAAAAACTGAGCGTGCTCGAACACGAAGCTCATCCGCTTGCGCTGTTCGCTGGTTTCCTCCAGCACGTTCTTTTGAATGATTTGCTCAATGGAATCAAAGATCTTGTCGGGATCGCGGGTCCACGTTGCTGGCAGGCCAAGGACGCTGGTGGCAAACTGCATCATCGGTTGCAATCGCTGACCATCGCCGCCGGTCAGCGCCCGCAGCCCACGTCCGACGTCATAGGCCATCACCACATCCCAAGACCCAAACACTTGCGTTGCCAGGAAATCGCTGAGGCTGACATATTTGTCTTGGCCATCGGGGCCGACGCTACGCACCAGGTCATGCACATTGCCGTGCAGGATGAACATCGAAATCGTGCCCGAGAAATACAACTCGGCCAGTTCTCTCGCCCACGCAGGATGCCAGGCAGGCAAGGGATTGGTGTTCGCAGCAGCATCGGCCATAAACGAGCGATTCCCAGAGCCAGATAAGTGTGCAGAGTCATCCAAGTAGGACTGGATTCCAGGCGATTGACTTGGCAATTGGCAATTTGACCTTACGCCTGCTCTTTCGCCTTGGCGGGACCAAGCTCTTTTTCAGTGCTGGGGACGGCCGCGGTTTCAGGCGTGACGAGGCCCATTTCGACTTCGAATTGTCGTAATGCCTGGTCGGCCATCACCTGCTCCATGGCTTGCTCTTTCTCGATGTCGGCAATGCCTTCGCTGGAGAGATCCGAAGCGACGCGCACCTTGGCGCGGTTCAGCCCGATCTTATCCTGAATGACTTGTTCCAGTTGACCGAAGTCGGTAGTGACGTCGAAGTTGAAGCTTTGCGCGAGCTGGGCGACTTCAGCCTCGGCCTTGCTCATCTTCAGTTCGGCATCGTATTTTTGAATCTTCTCGCGAATGCGTCCCAGATTGCCGCTGGCATGCTTAATCTTGGTGAGATTATTGTTATAGGCCTGCTCGTGCAGCTTGAGTTGGGATTCGTTTTCGGCCAGTTCGTTTTTGCTCTTTTGCAGTTCCAGGGCAAACTTGCTGGCGGTCTCGCGATCGCCGGCGGTCAGGTAAGCCTTGACCTTGGCCTCCAAGCTGTTGACGTGCGTCTTGTCATTCTGCACCTGGCGCGAAACCCGCTCGACGAGCGCGCGGTACATTTCCAGCCCTTTACGGCCTTCCTGCAATTGACTGACCGCCAGGTCGTATTCGTATTGCATTTGGGCAATGGGATCGGCGGTCCAAAACAAGTTGGCTACCTTGTTGAGCTGCGCCCGCAGCGAACGCCAGAGTTTGCCAAGCATCATCGGCTGCACCTTTCGAAGTCAAACGCATGTAATCGCCGCAAACGAACGAATGTGTATCCCGTAAGCTACGGTCTGTCAATCAGTTAGGTTCACGTCGCGGAATTCTTTCGGCCGTCGTATCCCGAGCGAGGCACGCTTCCCTCAGACGCAAGCGATCTTCATCGCGGCCGCGCTCGAAGTTTTTAGCTGGTGGCGAAGAAATTGATGATTCACCAAGAAATACTCGCGGTGACAACCACAGTTCTGGCGGTATTGCCAGAACCTTGTGACGTCAGGCGATGCCCAAATTCCGAACACACCGGTGCGAGGATTTAGGATCGCAATTGCTCAAGAATGGTGGGATCTTGAATCTCTTGATCGCGCGCCAGCAGCATCACTTTCGAGAGTACTTCGGCCGTACGTGGATCATCGTCCGCGAAGGGCAGAAACAACCGGCCGCGATGCTGCGCGCCGACTGCGACAATGCAGACCGAACCGCCTGGTTGACGATGAACGACGCCGCTGCCCAGGTGAACGGTATACTCGGCCAATTGCCCTTCGATAATGGCATGCGCGCCTTCGAACCGGACATTGCCGAGCCCGAGCAGCTCGCACGTCTCCTTCATTAGCGCGGTGCGCATTTCGACGGTTGATGCGCTCGCTTCCGGATCGACTTCGCCACGATGCGCAACGCTGACGACCAGGTCCAGATCGCGCATCACTTCGCTAAAGACTCGGGGCGGAATCGACGCCAAGGGCAGGGGAGTGAATTCGTCTCGCTTGCGGAACGAGAGCGTATCGATGGTCAGTCCCTCAACTTCGAGCGGACTGCCCCAACCGCCAACGAAGTCAACCGAGGCGTTCAGGCCCAGGTCATAGAAGGTCTTCTCGACCTCCTCCTGAGTTCGCCAGCCGCGCTGACCGAACAAAGCCATCGCTTGCTTGGGATTGATCTGCTGGCCCGCATAGCGCCGCGAAACGGCGCCGTCGGTGGTTTCCTGCTTAGTGACGACGTACAACTCGCGGAACAGTTGCTTGAGTGGTTGCACGCGCTCGGCGCGGAAGCATTCATGCTGCCATTCCGGCCAATTGCCGAGTTGCAGCAAGTCATATGGATGCGCGATACGCAACTGCTCGCGCTTCTTGACCGGTTCGAGCTTGCCAGAGAAGTGGCGGAGCGCTTGGCCGTTCTTATCGGGATAACCGGCGATTCCCTCGCCGATTAATATCAAGCGGGACAACAGTGGCCAGATCAGCGGGTGCGCGGCGAGTTGCTTGAGTTCCTCGCCACTGAAAAGATCGCCACGACACATCATCGTCTCGAGCGATTGCCGCACGCGCGATGCTTGGCGTTTCAGTTCAGTGTTACGTTCCAAGATTTCCGCCACCTTTTTGTTCTTCTTCGTCGCGGGCGGCAGCGACTTCAGCGGTTTGTCTCCCTTGGTATAGCTGAGTTGCGGCTGCGAGCTTTCGTTCAAAGTTAGCGTTACCTTGACGCCGTCATGCTGAGCCATGACGGGGCCCTTACGCAGATCGGCAAGGCTCTCGGCTTCCAAGGCCCATGTCATGCGCAGCGGGTCGGGATAGCCGGCGGTTGAAGCCAGGTTCGCCATGCCAATTTCAAACGCTTGCAGCGCGCCAGGTTTGCTCAACGCACTGAGCGTCTTCGCATAGCGCTGGTATTCTTGGAGTACTTTGTAACGCGCCACCAGCTCAGGCTGACGTTTGACGCCGGTCGGCAAGGGAAAGAGGCCCAGCAACCGAACCGCATGCTTCATCTTCTTCTGCTTGATTTCGGTCACCAGCTTGGCCTTGCTGGTTTTGCCAAGAATTACGTCGCCAATCAATTGCGCTTTAGCCGCTTGTTGAGCGGTAGCGGCGAACTTGCCAGCGCTCGCCAGAATGTCCCAGCGTTTGGCGCCCAACTGTTCGTATGTGCGGCGGAACCAGCCGACGTCAATCGCGCCTGCGCTGCGCTGTTCGTTGGTTAGCGGCGTACGCTCAGCGACCAGCCGCTCAAACGGAGAAACATAGGGCTTATCATTGCTTTCCTCCTCCGTCGACTCGGGTTCTTCGCTCGTTTCGTTATTGAGGTTCGACGTGTCGGCATAGCTCATGTGCGCCAGATACCAATAGACGCCTTCAGTGAAGCCGGGCCAACCAAACTCGGCCTCAATGAAGGACAGCCATTGCGGTGCAATAAAAGCGATTTGCGCCAGACGCTGGTCATCGATCAGTCCGGTCTTGCGCAGCGGCGTCAAGGCGGCGGCAAAGGCTTCCGGAGTATCGCCTGGATCGGGCCAGGTGGCGGCCAGCAGGCTGGTCAGCGTAGCGGCGCGGCTATCGTTCTGATTCCAAGAGTATCGTTCCTTCTTGAACTTGGATTTGCCCAGTTCGCTCAGAATCCGCACGAACGTTGAAATGCCGTAGAGCGAAGAAATCTCGCGGGCGGCGCGTGTGGCCGGCGTGGGTGTTTCGCCTCGCGCTAGTTCGATTTGCAGAATCCGCTCGCGGCAGCGGTCGATTAGAGCGGGCAATTGAGGCAGGGCGAGAATTCTACGCCGCAATTGCGGGGAAGGCCGAGCGGTTAATTGAGAAAGAGAATCGAAATTTTCGCTCCGATACGAGTACGAACTGTAGTTGTCGTCCTCATCGTTCGGATTGGGCTGGCCTGGGCCTTTCCGCGGGCCTAATAAGTGCTCAAGAACATCGTGCTCGTTAGCGATGCCAGCTTGCCAGGCATCAAGCAGCAGGTTGATGTTCGGACGCTGCCGAATTTGCAGCGGCACAGGCGTATCGGCCCAGTGGAGTAGTTTCCATAAGCGTGTTTTCTGGGCGGGCACCCAGTTTTCGCCTTCGCGGTTGAAATCGACCTCGGCCATCCGTCGCCAAACTGTGAAGGGGCCCATCTCAAACCACAGTTCTGGTTCCTCGTCTCGCAGGTAAGACGGAACCTTAGCTTTGCCTGGCTTTTGTGGCGGGCGCGGCTTGCCGATGAGCTTATCTGGCACGAAAGCCAATGAGGCTTCGGCCGCATCGAGCAGAAAGTCTGTGGTGCCTGCGGCGGGATGCAAATAGCACATCCAATCCAGGACGTCTTTCACGATCTCGCGGAATTTCAGCTTAGGGAAGGGCTGTGATACGCCCATTTGCGCCATTGCCTTCTTGGCCTCAGGCAAGGCCTTGGCTGACGCTTGCCAGTTTTCCAACTCGCCCAGGCATTCTTCGACAAGAATGTAGGCACGCAGGATTTCAAGGCCGTCTTTGTCACGCTGCGCCGCGGGACGTTCAGCCCACCATTGCTCCCATAACTCTCGCAGCACCAGATTCTCCGCATCCTCGGCGGGCGACTTGTGACGATACGCCCGGCAGAACCACCAGTCGCAGGCCCCTAGCAAACGCTCGTCGTTTTCGTGGCCTTTCGCGGCACCTTTCAGCGGAGTATTGCGATGCTTTTGCACGAACTCGTCGAGCGATTTGAGGCACGCCCAAGCTGCAGGCGTGAAGAATTGCAATTTGCGGGCTTGCGGTTTAGTGCGCGGAGTTAGCTTCTGCGGATCCAAGAGTCCGAGTGCATCGTCCAAGGTGAGCGTTACCTTGTCGCCCTCCGCAATCGCCGTCAGGTGCGTTTCTTCCTCTTTGGTGACCTTCTTGCGGGCGGCGCGATAAGCGGTGGCCCTCGCCTGGCACGTCTTAATCTGGCGTTTGTTCTCCACCAATTGCCGCAACAGCTCCAATCCGCCTTGGCGCTGGTTGCCATCGGTCGACTCCATCAATCGTTCGGCCGACGCCAGTGCCAGTTTGTCTTCTTGCGAGAGCAGTAAACCGATTACCGCGCGACGCACTTCAGCTGTTTTCCGCGTGAGCGTCTTTTCAATCCCCGGGGCTTCCTCGGGTTTGAGCTTGGTCTTGATGAGAGCTCCAATGGCGTGTTCACGGACGGTGCTATTGGGATCACTAGCGAATTTCAGAATGACTTCACGGGTGGCTGCGTCGTATTTCTTTTGTTCGACGATGATTGCCAATGCGCGGGCGCGCCCCCAGGTATCCAGCATGGACAGCAGGGGCAAGAGCCGACTGGGTGAACGGTTGCCGAGCAGTTCAAGCAATTCGTGCGCGATGCGGCTGCGATCTGGCTTGTGCGTGGTCCAAGGCCAGACCAACGGCTTCAACGCGACCGGCTTGTCAGGAAGGCGACCCACCAGCGCTTCGACGCGCTCGAACATGCCATCGGGCCGTGTACCACCATCGTCTTCCAAATCTGCGCCGTGGCGTGAGCCATCCAGGGCGACCAACGCGACTCGCAGGTCTTCGTCCGACATGGCCGGCATTAGTGCGGCCGCTGATTCCGGCAGCGCGATGCGGGCCAGCAGCGTTGCAGCCGCATAGCGCTTTTCAACCTTTTTATCCTTGAGTAGCGGTTCAGCGATCTTGATTGCTGCCGACGCGTCGGTGAAAGCGGCTGCCCACAATGCCAGGTAGACATCTTCCGGTTCTTTGCCGGCGATGGCTTTCGCGCGGGCGGCCGGTTTTTCGAGATACTCGATGGCGCGTCGCAGGGTATCGTTGACAACTTTGGTGCTTGCCGAGTCCCACATCAAGCCAAACCAGACGTCGACCCCACGTGCCACGGAACTAAACCGTGCCAGACCTTGGTCGAGCACTAACTTGGCCATGCGCACGAAGGCTTCGGGGTGCGCTTCATCGACGATTTCAAGAACGACCTGCCGCAGCCCTTCCTGTCGTTGTGCCGCAAGCAATAGCTTTTCAGTGAACTCCCATGCTTCGGACCGCGACGAACTTAGCAGCGCGCGGGGAATATGACGTCCCATGTGGCCAATCTCGTGTTGATTGGCGGCTGAGTCTTTGAGAATTTGCAGCACCTCTTGTCCCGATTTACCTCCAGCATCGATGGCTGCAGCCAGCAAATAGGCGATGGCGGTTTCGTCGGTCAAGTGCGGCGCCCAGGCAGCCAACCACGCAGGCGTGATTGTCTTGGGTTCGAAGTTCTGTAGCGCACCGGTGATGTCGGCCAGCCAACTCGCCTGGCGATCGTTGCCCTGGCCAGATCCCGCCGCCAGGCGAAACGGCTTCCGCAATCCGCCCCTTTGGTAAGGCAGTCGGGCAAGTAATTGCCACGCCCCTTCCATCAAAACCGCTTGACCAGGCAGTAAGGCTTCGAAAACTTGCGCGCGTTCCTTGACGGAAGCTTTGGCGAGCAACTTTCCTGCCTCTTGCTTCTTTTGCTCTTGTTCCTTCCACTTTTCCCAATCGATTTGGCACGGTCGGCCTTTGGCATCGATGTTCAGAATCGTGCAGGTCGCTTCTCGCAGCTTGGGTGGCAATTTCTTCAAGCGGGCAATCGCCGGATGCGGTCGCTGGGGCCTTTCGTCCTCGTCGTTCTCGGTGTCCTCGGCGGTAGTCGCCTTGATGATTCGCCATTGATCGAGCAATTGTTGCGCACGCTCTGGCTTGAGCATCGGAATACCTGTGAGATTGAGAGGAGAAGGGTGCGGATCGTGGTGCGAAAAGCTGCGACTAACCGCCGGCTAACAGCGCGAGCCGAATGAAGGTAATGCGGCTATCGGGACGGACGAAGATCTCGCGATCGAGTTCTTTTTGCTCGACCCCATCCAGAACGACCAAGTAGATGCCGTCTTCAAACGCTTGCAGGGCGGTGGCAATGGCGGTTTCTGCATCGACGTGTTGGTCGAGGTCGCTGCCGCCGGAGTCGACTTTGCCCTTTTCTAGACCGGCTTCAAGCTGCGCCGTCGTTAAGTAGCGGGTTAAACGCCGCTGGGCCTGGCGGTCGCGAAAAGCTTCTACCTCTAGTCGAACGATGCGGCTAATCAGATCGCGCAGCGTTTGGCCGTTGTCGCCAGGGGCGGAATCGATGGGGATGCTGAAATCTTCGAATAAGGGTTTCTTCCGTCCCAGGGCCTTGCCGCTGATGATAGGCATACGAACCTCCGTGCAATGGCAGCGCGAATGCAGAAGCGATGCGAAGTACTTCGATTGTGGGGAATGTTGCGGTGGCGTGCAATCAAGTTCGGAAAGAATTTTGCCCCCATCCCAACTTTCAACCAACGGCCTAGAATGAATGCACGAGATGCTTCCACTCTTGCCGGCGGTTAGCGCCGTTCCTTCCCATGCTCAGTCAGAGTCAGTTTGCCCGGCTCGAACGCCGGATGATGGCCGCCACATGTGACGGTGTGGTGGTAAGTGCCTGCTGCTTGGCCATGTACCTGGCCGGCGGCCAAAATTGGATCTGGAATGCCGGGCTCGTACTACTCGTGTCGCTCTGCGGCGTGGAATGCCTGACGGGCATCTCGCCCGGCAAATGGTTGTGGGGATGGAGCGTAAGCGTCGAAGGCGAGCACTGGCCGCGTTTGCGTTTGATGCTGCGAGGGCTCGCAAGGTATTTGCCAGTGGCGGTCTTTGTTTTTGCGTTGTTTGGAACGCAGCAATTTGGGCTACGCTTGGCGCTGCTAGGCATCGTGGGAATGCTGGCGACTGTCTTTGTCTCGCAGAGCTATCTTTCGGTCATACGGCGAGAGCGGACCACTTTTGATCTGATCGCGGGGACGCATCTGCAAGCGCCGTCCGAACGCACCCCCGCTTAGCACTGCGATCTGCATGGCTACGCATTACTTACCGGCTGAATCCCAGGCGGTGCGCCGCTGCAAGTTTTCTCGCCCGAGATAGAGATCCTCTACCGGGCGTGCTTTCTGTAACGCCTTAAAGGTGTCCTGCAAGTTCTCACGCCGCTCGGCGCTCGGTGGATGCGACTGTAGAAACGCAGGCAGGAACTTCTGCCCCGGCTGCTCGACGGCGTCATAAATTCCGGCAACGGCGCGCGGATCATACCCGAGCGCATAAGCCCAGGTCATGCCGTCGGTATCGGCTTCTAACTCTTCGGCTGGGCCAAACGGGCGGCGAAAGACGGCATGCATGGCATCAAACGAAGCCAGCATTCGCGCAGGCGAGAAATCGGACGAGTCTTTCCTGCGATCCTGCAACTGCTTCCACTGCTTTGCCCGGCGCAAGAGATGTCCGCGATCGAGGTGGGACAGCTCGTGGCCCAGCACGCAGACGAGTGCGGCTTCTGTTTTGGCGGCATCGAGTAACCCGGCGGAAATTAGCAACTGACCATCGCAAAACGCGTAGGCTTGCGGTTGTTCGTCGTCCACATACAAGATGCGAATCTTGGCATAGCGTTTATGTTCGCGCATCTGTGGCTGCAAACGCTCGACGAGCGTGGAAAGATACGCCACCTCCCGTCCGCGCGTCTGCAATTTCAACTTGCGAGTGAGAAGCTGCTGCTTAAGTCCCTCGATCTGTTGCGCGCCGATCTGCTGTTCTTCTTTGGCGCTGATCTTTATCTTGGCTAGCTCGGCTTCCGAGACTTCTGGGCCATTGAGGAAGCTTTCGAAGAACTGTTCGGGACGGAAGTCGGCAATGTTTGGCTGCGCCGCCCGGCGTTGGGCCGGCGCAATGCCGCCGCAGGACAGAACCATGGCGCAGGCGACGAGGCCGCATTGCAGACACCGGTATCGTTGACTCACGAGAAGTTCTCCAGCGAAATCGCCGCGGCCTTATACTGCGGCTTGCCTCCACCTTAACCACTTCGGGACGGTACACGCCAGCAGGATGTAGCGATTGTAGGGATGCTGCCGGAAGGGCAGACTGTTGCGGTTGGATCGGTGCTGGCTCGCATTTGGGCGCGATTGTGACGATGAAATCGAAACTAAGCGGACTACCGCCCGCAATCGACCCGGCAATCGGGAGAGGAAAGACCATCAGATTGGATGCACGCTGATTTACCGGACCACCGGAAAAAAGGGTGATTGGATCAAGGATGCCGTGAATGTCTTTTGCTTCGCCCGACGCCTTGTTGCGGATACTGGCGAGTGTTCTCCCTAGGCACCGGCGCGTTAATATTTGCCTAGCTTGCCTTGTTGTGTTGCCAGCTACTGCATACGCGCAAACAC
>JAEZGD010000585.1 GCA_023417165.1 Planctomycetota bacterium | reverse complement strand
GCTACACCCTCGGCATTTGGGTCGCCAGCATGGACGAGTGGCATGACGTGCTGGATAACGTCACCCGGCTCGAGATTGAACCTTCCGACTACTATGGCACCGGGCGGGGGCTCGAGTCACGCTTTGGTCTGATCTTCCTGCCATGTCGATTCACGTCGCGCGGCGACTTGGCCGGCGATGACGAACTCGACGCCACTACCGCGGCAGCCGCTGAGGTTCCCGCAGCGCTGGGCAAACCGTGAGCATCTCTGCGCCTGTCGTTAGCGTTTGCCTACCTGTCTATAACGGCCAGCGTCATCTGCGGGACGCGATCGAGTCAGTCCGTCAGCAAAGCCTGGAGAATTGGGAACTGCTGCTTTGCGACAATGCGTCGACCGACGCTACCGCTGTCTATTGCCAAGAGGCGGCCGCCAGCGATCCCCGCATTCATTATCATCCTGCGACGGCGAACCGCGGCCTCGCCTGGAATTTTAACAGAGCCTTTCGCCTGGCGACCGGTCGCCATTTGATGTGGCTCGGTCACGATGATGTGTTGGGACGCGACTATCTGTTCCGTTGCGTCGAGGCTCTGGATTCTCAGCCCCACGCGGTGCTGTGTTTCGCACGCAATGAGTTTATCGATGCGCAGAGCGACCGGCTGGCATCCGCCGCCTTAGAACCCGTCGCCGACTCGCCCTGCGTGGATGAGCGATTAATGCGGGTTTTGTTCGATCATCACTGCGAACCGATCTGCGGCGTCATGCGCATGGATGCCTTGCGTCAAACCCGGCTGCACCTCCCGTATGCCGACTCCGATCGCGTCCTTTTGGCCGAACTTGCGCTGCGCGGTCGCTTTGTACAATTGGCCGAGCCGCTGTTTCACCGTCGCGTGCATGACCAGCAAGTGACGTCGCGCTATGTCGACCGCTGGCAGCGCTCGCTGATTTTTGATCCCGCCCAGGCAGGCAAGTTAATCTGTCCGGTGCTACGTGAAGCTCGCGACTTGTTTTCGGCCATTCGGCGTGCGCCACTTCGTCGCGGCGAGCGGCACCGTTGTTACAAAAGCTTGTACTGGTGGCTTCGGGCCCATCACCGCATTTTGCTGGACGATTTGCATCGTGCTGTTGCCTGGGCGATGGGTCGCCGGCAAACCGCGACGGTCTCACCTTCGTAGCTCCTGCTAATTTCATGTCAGCTACCACTACTCATCCAACTTGTCGCTTTTGCGCCACCCCGCTACGTCAGACATTCGTAGATCTGGGGATGTCACCGCTGTGCGAAAGCTATCTGTCGCACGAGCAACTGAATCAGCGTGAATCGTTCTACCCGCTGCACGTCTACGTCTGTGGCGAATGCTTCCTCGTGCAGTTGGAAGCCTATGTCAGCGCCGAAGATATCTTCTCGGACTACGCTTATTTCTCGTCGTACTCGGTCAGTTGGGTTGAGCACGCCCGACGTTACTGCGAGCAGATGATCGAGCGCTTTCGTCTCGGCCCGCAATCGCATGTCGTCGAGCTCGCGAGCAACGATGGCTACTTGCTCCAGCACTTTGTCGCCCGGCAGGTTCCGGCGCTCGGTATCGAGCCAGCGGCCAATGTGGCGAAAGTGGCGGTTGAGAAGGGCGTTCCGACGCGCGTGCAATTTTTCGGCGTTGAAACAGCTCGCCAGCTAGCCGCCGAAGGACTCGCCGCTGATTTGCTTTTGGGCAACAACGTCTTGGCGCAAGTGCCGGATTTGAACGACTTCGTCGGCGGCATGAAGATCGCGCTCAAACCGACGGGCGTAATCACCGTTGAGTTCCCGCACCTGCAGCGGTTGATGGAAGAGAACCAGTTCGACACAATCTATCACGAGCACTTCTCCTATTTCTCGTTTACGACGACCGTCGCACTGTTCGCCGCCCATGGACTGACGGTTTTTGACGTCCAGGAGGTGCCAACGCACGGCGGCTCCCTGCGGGTGTACGCCCGGCATGCCGAAGACGCCAGCAAGCCGGTGACGGAACATGTCACCGCACTTCTCGCCCGCGAAGCGCAAGCCGGCGTCTGCGACCTGGCGAGTTACGCATCCTTTTCCGCGCAAGTGCAAGAGACAAAGCGCAAGCTGCTGACGTTTCTGATCGCCGCCAAGCGTGAAGGCAAGTCGGTCGTCGGTTACGGAGCGCCAGGAAAAGGCAATACGCTTTTGAACTACTGCGGGATCCGTCAGGACTTCCTTGACTACTCAGTGGATCGCAGTCCGTATAAACAGGGCAAGTACTTGCCGGGGACGCATATCCCGATTCTCGCGCCGGAGCGCATTAACGAGACGCGTCCCGATTATGTGCTGATTCTGCCGTGGAATATCCGGCACGAGATCATGCAGCAGATGGCGCATATCCGCGAGTGGGGCGGCAAGTTTGTCCTGCCAATCCCGGAAGTTCGCGTCTATGAATAGGCATCCTCGGTAGGTCATCGGTGTTCATCAGGAACTGACACAACAGTGCCAGGGCGACCATGAGTTGGCGTCTATCGCGCTTTCGCGCCGGCGATTGGGTTATCGTGCGAAACGAAGCAGAGATCCTGTCGACGCTTGATGACCGTGGCTGTGTCGATGGCTTGCCGTTTATGCCAGAGATGCTGCAGTATTGTGGACGCAAAATGCGCGTCCGCGCTGTCGCTCACAAGACCTGCGAAACGGCGCTCAAGACATGGCAAGGCCGCCGACTCGAAACTACAGTGCATCTCGAAGACGCGCTGTGCGACGGCTCGGCCCATGGCGGATGCCAGGCGGATTGCAGCTTATTCTGGAAAGATGTGTGGCTCGCTCCTGCCGATCGTCCCACGCCGCTACAGCCTCCCGCGAACGCTTCGGGGCTCTCGGCAGGGCAGTTGCTGACACTGACGATCCTGCCCGCTGTTCCAGGCGAGCCCTTGAGCTATACCTGCCAGGCGACGCAACTTTATAACGCGACGACGCCGCTGGCCTGGTGGGATCTGCGGCAGTATTGGCGTGACGTCGTCACACGTAATCATTCGCTGAAGCACGTCCTCAGCGTACTGTGGAACGCAGTGGCCAAGCATACCGTACGCCGTACGCCTGTAGGGTATCGCTTGCTCAAGTCGTTGCGCGAGCGCACGCATCGTTGGCTGACGGGGCGTGAAGTGCCCGATTATGGCGGCATGATTCCGCCAGGGCAACGCACTCCGCAGGTTCACTCCTGCCTGAAGCCTGGTGACTATGTTCGCGTCAAGTCGAAGGAAGAGATCGCCAAGACGCTGGACATGAACAGCAGAAATCGCGGTCTTTCTTTCGATCCGGAAATGGCTGTTTACTGCGGGCGGATCTTTCGCGTGCGCCGCTGCGTGACAGAAATTCTAGACGAGCAGACGGGCAAGATGGTGGCGATGAAGAATCCTTGCATCATGCTAGAAGGGGCATTGTGCAGCGCCCAATACAGCGAATGCCGCCTGCTCTGCCCGCGCGCTTTGCCTCCGTATTGGCGTGAAATCTGGCTGGAGAAGATCGAAGTCGAATCTGCTGTCGGACTGACTCCAGCCGTAGCGCAAGAGATGCCGCACAGCGCTGAGACTCACTCGTGATTTTCACACCCGCCAAGGTGCAGGGCGCGTTCCGCATCGAACTTGAGCGGCGCACCGATCATCGCGGCTATTTTGCCCGCGCGTGGTGTCAGCAGGAGTTTGCGGCGCATGGTTTGGCTCCCTGCATTGCTCAAATCAACGTGTCACACACGATGCGGCAAGGCGCGCTGCGAGGTTTACACTTTCAAGTGCCGCCGTTTGAAGAAGCCAAGGTGGTCAGTTGCACTCGCGGAGCCATTTACGACGTCGTCGTTGACTTGCGTCCCGACTCGCCCACCTATCTCGCCTGGGATGCCATGGAATTGACGGCCGAGAATCGCGGCATGTTCTATATTCCGACCGGCTGCGCGCATGGGTTTCAGACCCTAACGGCCGATGCGGAAGTGTTGTACTTCATGTCGGAGCTTTATGCGCCGGCGCTGGGACGCGGTGTGCGATATGACGATCCCGCGTTCAATATCGAGTGGCCGTTACCGGTGAGCGAGCTTTCCGAGGCCGATCGCACGTGGCCAGCTTTTGACGCCGCGCGCTGTAGCTTGCACGAGGCTTCGTCATGAACGCGGTGCTACAGTCGGCTCCCGAAGCGAGCACCAGCGCCGCTCGCATGTACGACTGGATCCAAGAGCTATTTCCGATTTGCCGCAGCATCACCGGCGCTGGCGTGCGCCAAACGTTGGCATTTGTAGGCCGCCAGCTGCCGCTGGAAGTGCACGAAGTTCCCACGGGCACCCAAGTCTTTGATTGGACCGTGCCGCGGGAGTGGAATCTGCGCGATGCGTGGATCAAGAACCAGCACGGCGAAAAGGTCTTGGATTGGCGGCGTTCGAATTTACACGTCGTTAGCTATAGCCTGCCAGTACGACGCAAGTTGCCGCTGTCGGAGTTGCGTGGCCATCTGTTTTCTCTGCCGCAACATCCCGATTGGATTCCATATCGCACTTCGTACTATCAAGAGAATTGGGGGTTCTGCGTCGCGCAACGTGAACTCGATCGTTGGCCCGACGGCGAGTATGAAGTCTGTATCGATGCCACGCTGGAACCTGGCTCGCTCACGTATGGCGAATATCTGTTGCCTGGCGAAAGCTCGCAGGAAGTGCTGCTCTCGTGCCATGTGTGCCATCCCTCATTGGCCAACGACAATCTCTCCGGCATTGCGCTGCTGATGGCTTTGGGGCAGGAGTTGGCTCGCGCGCCGCGCAAGCTATCGTACCGCTTGCTATTCGTCCCCGGCACGATTGGTGCGATCACCTGGCTGGCTCGCAATGCATCGTGCGCCGAACGTATCGCTCATGGGCTCGTCGTCGCCTGCGCGGGTGATCCTGGGCCGTTTCATTACAAGCGTTCACGGCGAGGAAACGCCGCCATCGATCGGGCGGTGGCGCACGTGCTGCGACACGCTGGCGAACCGTTCGAAATTCGTGACTTTAGTCCCTATGGCTACGACGAGCGGCAGTATTGCTCGCCTGGCTTTAACCTGCCGGTGGGCAGTCTGACGCGCACGCCGCACGGGCGGTATGCGCAGTATCACACGTCGGCAGATAATCTTGACTTCGTGCGCCCCGAAGCGTTAGCCGGTTCGCTGGCCATGTATCAAATGGTGTTGCGGATTCTGGAAAACGACACTCATTATCAGAACCTACAGCCGCATTGCGAACCACAACTTGGGAAACGCGGGCTGTATCGCGCGATCGGTGGTCTGGCCGACGCTGGCCAACGCGAAATGGCGATGTTGTGGGTGCTGAACCTGGCAGACGGCGAGCATTCGCTCCTCGACATCGCTGAGCGCGCCGATCTTCCCTTCGAAATACTGCACCAGGCAGCTCGTACCTTGGTCGAACACGACTTGCTGCGCGAGTGCGCGCCATGACAGCGAGTCTTGCTGACTGGCAGGGACGGCGCGTCCTCGTCACGGGCGCGAGCGGCTTTATCGGCGCTCACCTTTGTCGTCAGTTGTTGCAACGCGGGGCCGAGGTGCATGGGGTCTCGCGCCGCGCGATGGCTGCCACGGCGAATGCCACGTCACCCATCTGGTGGCAAGGCGACGTTGCGCTGGCCGCCGATATCGATCGCATCGCAGCAGGTGTGCGCCCCGAGGTGATCTTTCATCTGGCCAGCGAAGTCTCTGGCGATCGCAATCGCGCGCAAGTGCTCACCATGCTGCAGAATAATCTGCTTGGCTCCGTGCACCTGCTGAACGCCGCCGCGCAGCACCAGGCAAAGATCATTCTGGCAGGTTCGATGGAAGAGCCCCAAGCGAGCGAGGCACCTTGTTCGCCCTACGCCGCTGCCAAGGGCGCCGCCTGTGACTATGGACGCATGTATCACGCGTTGTATGGCGTTGATGTGGTCATGGCGAGGATTTTCATGGTCTATGGTCCTGGTCAGCAAGATCAGCGCAAGCTCGTTCCCTATGCCATCAACTTGCTCTCGCAAGGCCAGTCGCCGCGGCTTTCCAGTGGGCAAAGACTCGTCGATTGGATCTACGTCGACGACGTCGTTGAAGGCTTGTTAACACTCGGCGCTCAGCCCAGCCTGGGCGGGCAAACGCTCGATCTCGGTTCGGGACGGCAAGTTACGATTCGTCAGCTGGTGGAACAGTTAGCCGAACTCATCGCGCCCACGACGGACGTGCAGTTCGGCGCACTGTCAGATCGCCCGCTGGAGACGACTGCCGTGGCCAACATCCAGCGCACGGCACGACTCTGTGGGTGGCAGCCGCAAACTGCGCTGGTCGATGGCCTGCGCAAGACCGTCCATGCCATGGCGGGAACGCGACCGCGCGAAGCGACAACACTCTAAGACTCACGTACTTACAAATCATTAAGGTTCTTCTGCTATGAAAGTCGTCCTTTTCTGCGGTGGAATGGGGATGCGGATACGCGAGTATTCCGATGCGATTCCTAAGCCGATGGTCCCCATCGGGTATCGCCCGCTGTTGTGGCATGTGATGAAGTACTATGCCCATTTTGGGCACACCGATTTCATTCTCTGTCTGGGCTACAAGGCGGACGTCATCAAGAACTACTTCTTGAACTATGACGAGTGCGTCTCGAACAACTTTGTTCTCTCGAAAGGGGGCAAGAAGCTCGAGCTATTGAGTAGCGACATTCATGATTGGAACATTACCTTCGTCGATACCGGCATCTCCGCCAATATCGGTCAGCGTCTCAAAGCCGTGGAGCCGTATCTCGCAGGCGAAAATGCCTTTCTGGCGAACTACAGCGATGGCCTAAGCGACCTGCCGCTCGATGATTATGTCGATCTTTTCATGTGCCGGGGCACGGTCGGCAGCTTTCTGGCCGTGCAGCCGTCGCAAAGCTATCACATTGTGCAGGTCCAGAACGGGCTGGCGCGCGGGATTCAGCCCATGAGCAACGCGGGCATCTTGATCAACGGCGGTTGCTTTGCGTTTCGCAGTGAGATCTTCGATTACATCGAGCCCGGTGAAGAGCTGGTTGAGCAGCCCTTCCAGCGGTTGATCCAGAAGGAGCAACTGCTCGCCTATGAATATGACGGGTACTGGGCTTGTATGGACACATTTAAGGATCGGCAGGTCTTAGAAGATCTCTACACGCGCGGGACTGCTCCCTGGCAAGTCTGGAAATCGGAAGCACGAGCCGGCCTCGCTCCGCAGCCCCGCTCATCGACCAGCACCATCCGCTCGGGCGTTTAAATCAAGCCATGAACTTCGGCTTCTTCCGTCTGAGTATTCCGCTAAGCGGCGACCGAGTACTTCGCTGTCTGGCGGCCATGCTGATGATCAACCTGGCGCTGGGAGTGGTCTTAGCGGGACTGGTGCTCGCGCGTGGGTACAGTTTTGCCTATGCTTGGAGCCATACGACACTCGGTCAACCGGCGTTAATCACCACACGTGCTTGGGTCGATTCGTGGTGGCCGATGTTTACGGCTTACGAGCATCATCGCCGCGATCCCACGGCCAATTTGTATGATGTGTTCGACCAGGGAGTCAAGTTTCAATATCCTCCTAGTGCGCTGCTGGTGTGCGATTTGCTGCCGCGCTCGATGGTCGTGGTTCACGGTAGCGAACTGGACGCAACGTTCCTCGATTGGCTGACCATCTGTTCGCGGCTCGAGACGCTGGCCGTCATCCTGATCTCTGCGGCGCTAGCAGTGATCGGGCGGCGGAAATTGGCCACCGATCGCCAGCCCCAACCGGTCCTTGATGTCGCCACTTTTATATCGGCGGTTTTGTTGGGCGTCTGGTTTACGCCGCTCTACAGCGGGCATCAATTAGGTCAGATCCAAGTATTGCTGAATGCCGGGATCGCGTTAGCCTTGCTGATGTATGTCTGTGGGTGGAAAGGAGCCTCAGGTGCGCTGATCGGAGCCTGCGCCCTGATTAAGCCCCAGTATGGCATCGTCTTGATATGGTCGCTGTGGCGCGGGGAACGGCGCTTCAGCGTTGGATTTGGAGTATTGTTAAGTATTGGATTGGGGCTGGCACTGTATCGTTTTGGCTGGCTCGATCATTGGCACTACGTTGAGGTACTCAGCTATATCTCGCGACATGGCGAAAGCCTGCATATTAATCAAAGCGTCAATGGACTACTGAACCGTTGGCTGGAAAATGGCGCTGCGTATGTTCCAGAAAATACCTTTCAAAGCGATTTCGCTCCCTACCATCCGGTCGTGCATTGGGTGACAACCCTGACCTCAGTTGCCATCTTATGCCTCGCCTTTGAGCCCTGGATTGCCAAACGCCCGTCGGCAGGCATCGTCGATTTAATGATCGCCCTGGCGGCTGGCACCATCGCCTCGCCAGTGGCCTGGGATCATCACTATGGCTTGTTCTTGCCAATTTTTGCGATCGCGCTGCCGATGTGCCTCGCCTTTCGACCTGCGGGCTCAGTCACTCTGCCGCTCTTGGCATTCAGCTTTGCGGCGATGAGCCAATTCCTACTCCATCCCGAGTGGTTCTTCGCCAATCCGTGGCGCGGACTGCTGGGCTCGCACTTGTTTGTCGGCTCGCTTATCCTCTTTGGACTTCTCCTGCGTCTGCGGGCGATTGGCGCGCGCGATTTCGATTCTTCACTGTCCAGCGCGCCTTTGAACGCGGCTGCTCCTGTTCATGCTTAATCTTGGCATTCCAACCACGCCGCAGACGCCGCTGCGCATTTTGTGTCTAGGGGCGCATAGCGATGATATCGAAATCGGTTGCGGTGGGACCATCGCGACGCTCCTGCAGCAGTACGCTCAGGTGCACATTCGCTGGGTTGTGTTTAGCGCCAGCCACCTGCGCGAGAGCGAAGCGCGCGTTAGCGCCGCAGCCTTCCTGAAGCCCGCGTTGGAATCAGAAGTGATCGTGCATCATTTTCGGGACGGCTACTTTCCGGATGACCATGGGGCGATCAAAGAACAATTTGAGGCTTTAAAGCGCAGCTTTAATCCCGATCTGGTCTTTACGCATTACCGTGAAGATCGGCATCAAGATCATCGCGTCGTCTCGAACCTGACGTGGAATACGTTTCGCAATCACCTGATTCTGGAATATGAGATTCCAAAGTACGACGGCGATTTGGGCCAACCCAACGTTTTCGTTCCGATTGAGGAATCGATCTGCCAGCAAAAAGTTGATTGCTTGCTGACCTGCTTTACATCGCAATGTGAAAAGCCCTGGTTCGATGAACAAACCTTCCGCGCCCTGCTGCGACTGCGCGGAATGGAAGCGAACTCGCCTACGAAAATGGCGGAAGCTTTCTACGGCCGCAAGTTATGTCTGAGGTAGCTTTCCCACCCGCCGCGCCGACAGACCTGTCCAAGGTGCGAACGACGTCTCTCTACACCGCATACGCGTGGTGCTGGGTGCCGCTGATCGCGATGGTGGTTTGGGGAATGTTCATACCCAAGGTCGTGCAGCGCACGCGCTACGCGGCTTCTGACCAGTTGATGTATGCCGAAGCGGCGGAAAGCATCGTCGCGGGACGCGGGCTAATGTACCGCGGTATTTATGGTCTGGAGCAGCCAGCCTGGTTACCAATGCACAACTGGCCGCCTGGCTGGGCGCTGCTGATTGCGCTGCCGCACAGCTTTGGCATTTCGACCGTCACCTCAGCGGTAGCGATCAATCTGTTGTTTGGAGCCGCTGGCGTCGTTGTCATTAGTTGGATCTGTCTTCGTATTCTCCCGCCGGAGGTCGCGCTGGCCGTCTGCCTGGCAGTGGTCTGCATGCCGGTCTACTTGTTCCAAAGTGCGCTGGGGACCACGGATCTTCCCTTCGCGGTGCTGGTCCTGGCCTCTTTGGCGTGCCTGGTGCGCGGATTGGAAG
>JAEZGD010000080.1 GCA_023417165.1 Planctomycetota bacterium | reverse complement strand
GCCCCGAACTGTGGAACCTGTACAACACGCGCGTCCATCGCGGCGAAAGCATTCGCGTCTTTCCGCTGTCGAATTGGACCGAGCTCGACGTCTGGCAGTACATCCATCTCGAGAACATTCCGATCGTGCCCCTGTACTTCGCCGCCGAGCGCCCCGTCGTCGAGCGCGAAGGGACGCTGATCATGGTCGATGACGAGCGACTCAAGCTCGCGCCTGGCGAAAAGCCCGTGATGAAGAAAGTTCGCTTCCGCACGCTCGGCTGCTATCCGCTCTCCGGTGCGATCGAATCGACCGCCGACACCTTGCCGCTGATCATTCAAGAGATGCTGCTGACGCGGTTCTCAGAACGCCAAGGCCGCCTCATCGACTCCGATCAGTCCGGCTCGATGGAGAAGAAAAAGAAGGAAGGATACTTTTAGGATTGCAGATTGAGGATTTGAGATTGCGGATCCTCAATTACACAGCGGCATTACGTCATCGTCCCGCATACAACAGGCCCATGACAACGCATTAAACGCCGCCTCATTCCCGCCTTCCATCATCAATCTGAAATCACCAATCTGAAATCGCCGCCGCCATGTCGCATCAATCTGTTCTCATCGCCGCCGACATTCACGAATACCTTGCGCAGCACGAGCGCAAAGAGTTGTTGCGATTCATCACTTGCGGCAGCGTCGATGACGGCAAGAGCACGCTCATCGGCCGCTTGTTCTACGACAGCAAGATGATCGCCGAAGATCAGCTTTCGGCGTTGATGCGCGATTCGGAGATTCACGGCACGACCGGCGGCGGCTTCGATCCCGCGCTGTTCAGCGACGGCCTGGAAGAAGAGCGCGAGCAAGGCATCACCATCGATGTTGCTTATCGCTATTTCAGCACCGACAAGCGTAAGTTCATCATCGCCGACACGCCGGGGCACGAGCAGTACACGCGCAACATGGCGACCGGCGCTTCGACCGCCGACCTGGCGATCATTCTGGTCGATGCCCGCCACGGCGTCATGACACAAACGAAGCGGCACAGCTTCATCGTCTCGCTGCTGGGCATCAAGCACGTGATCGTGGCCATCAACAAGATGGACCTCGTCGACTACAGCGAAGAAGTCTACGAGAAGATCAAGGAGGATTACTCGTCGTTCTCGGCGCGGCTCGAGATGTCCGACGTTCACTTCATTCCGATCACCGCGCTGCATGGCGACAACGTCGTCAATCCCAGCCCGAACATGCCTTGGTACACCGGCAGCACGCTCATGCACCTGCTAGAGAACGTGTACATCGGCTCGGATCGCAACCTGATCGACTTCCGCCTGCCGGTGCAGCTGGTAAATCGCCCGCACCTCGATTTCCGCGGTTTTTGCGGCACGATCGCCAGCGGCGTCGTGCGCAAAGGCGATCCGATCATGGTTCTGCCTTCGAAGAAGACTACGCGCGTCAAGTCGATCGTCACGCACGAAGGCGAACTGGAAGAAGCTTATGCGCCGCTGTCGGTCACGCTGACTTTTGCCGACGAGATCGATGCCAGCCGCGGCGACATGATCGTGCCGCCAGGCAACTTGCCGCACGTTGACAAGCGTTTTGAGGCCATGGTCGTCTGGATGAATGAAGAGGCCATGACGCCTGGCAAAGAGTACCTGTTCAAGCACACCAGCAAGGTGACGACCGGCGCGATCTCGACGCTGCGTTACCAGATCGACGTCAACACGCTGCATCGCTCGCCAGCGCCGCAACTGAAGCTGAATGCCATCGGCCGCTGCCAGATCACGCTCACGCAGCCGATCTGCTTCGATGGTTACGCGCGCAATCGCTCGACCGGCGCGTTCATCATCATCGACCGCCTGACCAACGCCACCGTCGGCGCAGGCATGATCCTCGACCGCAACATGGCCGAGCGGTTCGGCGACCACTGGGACGACGAGCCGAGCAGCGATCGCCTGCATCAGCAGTCCAGCAAGGTGACCGAAGGCGAGCGCAGTGCTCGCTTTGGTCAGAAGCCCGCAACGGTGCTGCTGACCGGCCTGACTGGCTCCGGCAAAACGACCATCGCGTACGCGCTCGAACGCAAGCTGTTCGACGCCGGCCGCGCCGCGACCGTGCTCGATGGCCAGAACATGCGCCTGGGCATTAGCAAGGATCTCGGCTTCTCGGCGGCCGAACGCAGCGAAAACCTGCGTCGTACGGCCGAAGTTGCCAAGCTGGTGAACGACGCCGGCTTGCTCTGCATCGCAGCGTTTGTCGCGCCAGACGAGAACGTGCGTCAGAAGGCGGCCGAAGTCATCGGGCGCGACCGCTTCCTGGTCGTGCATCTGTCGGCGCCGATCGAAGTCTGCCGCCAGCGCGATACCGAAGGGCACTACAAGGCGGCGGACGAGGAACAACTGCCGGACGTTCCCGGCGTGTCGGCTCCGTATGATCCGCCTGTGAATCCCGACCTGACGCTGCCGACACACCAAATCAGCGTCGAAGAAAGCGTGCGCAAGATCCTGCAGCTCTTGGAAGAACGCGGATTGATTAGCTGATTTCCTGAGCGTCCGGCGTGAGCCGGATGAATGCGGCCTCTTTCTTCAGAGCGGGCCGCACCTCTCGGGATGATCCATCCAGGGGACTTACGTCCCCCGCTCAGGAAAGCAGGACCAAGTAGGGCAGGGGAGTCACTTCCGATTTACGCTGCGCGCGGCGAGCGCTGACTTGATTACCTCGTCGGCCGGCATCGGCGCGCGGTCGAAGACCGTGGATTTCAGCCAGTTCAACGGGGGATTCATCTCGACAACGGGCCCCGTGCAGATCGGCGGCCTGGTCGGCTAAAACATCACGTGGTCGTCGTCGCCGGCCACCGCCGTCATCAGCAGCGGCCAATACCTGCAGGGCGGCACCGCGACCGCTGGCGGTTTCTGGAAGCGCTCGCGCCGCCTGCCAAAGAGCGGTAGCAACTAGCTGGCGCAGGGGGACGGCGCAACTACAATGGGGAGCCTGCAGTCCTCTCCCCTGTAGCTCCTGCGAGATTCCAATGCGTCGCTTGCTTTCGCTCACAAGCTGCCTGCTGCTGTTGTGGGTCAGTCCGCTCTTTGCTCAAGAACTGGTCGCGCCCACCGGTCCGCTGACGCCTGCCGAGCAGCAAAAGAAGTTCAAGCTGCCGCCAGGCTTCGAGATTCAGTTGGTGGCCAGCGAGCCCGACGTTAACAAGCCGATGAACCTCAAGTTCGACGCGCGCGGGCGAATGTGGGTCACGCACAGCTTGGAATATCCCTTCGCTGCCGCTGACGACGCCAAGGCGCGCGATTCGATTACCATCTTCAGCGACTTCGGCCCAGATGGCCGCGCAGCCAAGAAGCACAAGTTCGCCAAGGGACTGAATATTCCCATCGGTGTCTTGCCTCTGAGCGACAACTCGGCCATCGCCTGGTCGATTCCGAATCTGTATCGCTTTATTGACGACAATGGCGATGGCGAGGCCGATCGTAAGCAAGTCGCCTTCGGACCGTTTGGCCAGACGGATACGCACGGCAACCAAAACGCGCTCACGCGCTGGATCGATGGCTGGGTCTATGCCTGTCACGGCTTCAACAATCACAGCCAGGTGAAGATCGGCGGCGAGGGCGAGGTCGTCCTCGACATGCAGTCAGGCAACACCTATCGCTTCCGCGCCGATGGTTCGCAGATCGAGCAAGTCAGCTGGGGCCAGGTGAATCCGTTCGGCCTCTGCTTCGATCCGCTCGGTAATATGTTCACCGCCGACTGCCACTCGCGCCCCGTGACGATGGTCCTGCGCGACGGCTATTACCAAAGCTTTGGCAAGCCGCACGATGGCCTGGGCTATGCGCCCGAGCCGACGCACGTCGACCACGGCGGCACGGGTATCTCGGGCATTGTTTACTATGCGGCCGAGCACTTTCCGCCAGAGTACCGCGGCGTGCTGTTCGTCGGCAACGTCATCACCAATCGCATTCACTGCGACCGCATTCAATGGAACAAGAGCTCGCCGTGGATTGAGGAGGTCGATACCTTCCTGAGCTGCGACGATCCGTGGTTCCGCCCTGTCGATATCCAACTCGGACCCGACGGCGCGCTCTATGTGCTCGACTTCTACAACAAGATCATCGGCCACTATGAAGTGCCGCTCACCCATCCCGAGCGCGATCGCGAGCGCGGCCGCATCTGGCGCATCGTTTACAAAGGCGATGCCCAGCAAGCCAAGCTAAGCACGTTGCCGAACCTGCAAGAGGCTTCCGCCGCACAACTCGTCGAGCGTCTAGGCGATGCCAACCTGACCGTGCGCGTGCTGGCGACGAACTCGCTTCTGGATCGCTTCCCGAAAGAGGCCGAGCCACTTGCGCGGGAAGTGCTGAAATCCTCGCAAAATGCCGAGCAACGTGCGCATGCGATGTGGATCGTGGCCCGCACCAGCGGCCTGGAGCAATCCTTGGCCGAGAAGCTCGCCGGTGATGATTCGCGCCTCGTACGCACGCACGTGATGCAAGCGCTCGCGGAAGCCAAGTCGTGGGACGCGTGGCACTTCGAACTGGCGCGCAAGGCGCTCA
>JAEZGD010000079.1 GCA_023417165.1 Planctomycetota bacterium | reverse complement strand
GGGCTATGAAGGAGGCGAGTTCGCGGGCCTCGGCATCCTGCCAGGCAAGTGCGTGCGCTTTCAACTGCCAGCGGAGTTCAAGGTCCCGCACATGGGTTGGAATCCGTGCCGCATTGTGCGCGCTGCGCCGGTGCTGAAAGACATTGCCGATAACACGCACTTTTACTTCGTGCACTCGTATTACGTCGTCCCCGAGGACGCGTCGATTGTGGCGCTCGAAGCCGACTATGGTGGACCGTTCACCGCGGCGGTGTGGAAAGACAATCTTTTCGCTTCGCAGTTCCATCCTGAAAAGAGTCAGGCCGATGGTTTGAAGCTGCTGCAGAACTTTGCGGAACTGCCGGTTTCTGCCGGCGCAAGTGCCTGATTGCCAGCTTTTTGGTGCTTGCCGCTGCCCATCGCCTGTGCCATACTCGGTGCGTCGATGTTCTTGTTTCTATCCCCGCTTTTGGGAAGCGGTTTGTCATGCAAATTTGGCCGGCTATCGACTTGCGCGGCGGCAAATGTGTTCGTCTCAAGCAAGGCGATTATCAACAAGAGACGATCTTTGGCGATGATCCGGCCGAGATGGCCAAACGGTTTGTCGATGGCGGCGCGCGACTGCTGCATTTGGTCGATCTCGATGGCGCTCGCGATGGTCATAGCGTCAATCGCGCCGCGGTTCGCAACATCGTGCGCGCAGTGCAAGTCCCTTGCGAGTTGGGCGGCGGCATTCGCGATGAAGCCACCATCCAAGACCTGCTCGACTTGGGCCTGCATCGCCTGGTGATTGGCACCAAAGCGCTCAAAGAACCACAGTGGCTGCAAGCGATGGTTGAGAAGTTCCCCGGCCGTTTGGCGGTGGGGATCGATGCGAAAGATGGTCGCGTGGCGACCGATGGCTGGTTGGAAGTTAGCAGCGTGCAAGCGACCGACCTGGTCAAAACGCTGGACCCGCTGGCGCTGGCCGCGATCATTTATACAGACATTGCTAAAGACGGCATGATGGCCGGACCCAACTTTGCCGCCATGGCCGAGATGAAGCGCGCGACGACGCATCCCGTGATCGCTTCCGGTGGCGTCACCGTGGCATCGGACGTGGCGAAGCTGACCGAACTCGGCCTCGATGGTTGCATCATTGGACGCAGCTTGTACGAAGGAACCTTGACGATTAACGATGCGCTGCTCGCCGCAGCGTAATGCTTCGTTTAACCCGGAGCCAACGGCGACGGTGTTGACTTTCTTCCCAAACGCAAAGGTTCGAAAAAAGGAACAGAACAATATCCCGGCAACCGCCGTCGCCGTTGGCCCCGGGTTAAACACGATCACGCATTCACCTCTCAGGAGCCACTCGACCAACATTGCGACAACCTGACGCGCGGGCGTTAACAGCGTCTCACGCCGAGAGTTTGTGCGTGGCCGTCTCTCCTCTGCTCTCTCGCGGCCACCGTAAATTTTCCGACTGCGTAAGCAAAGGAGATTCGGCATGGCTAGAGCATCCGTCGAGAACATTCGCAACATTGTATTGTGTGGGCATAGTTCTTCCGGCAAGACCACGCTGGTCGACCACATGCTGGTCAATACCGGGGCTGTAAGCGGGCAGCATAGCGTCGACGACGGCACCAGCGTCTGCGACTTCGATCCGGAAGAAAAAGCCCACAAGCACACCGTCGAACCAAAGGTCGTGCATCTCGAACACGCGGGCAAGCGGTTCAGTCTGGTCGATACGCCAGGCTATCCGGACTTCATTGGTCAGACCATTGGCGCGATTCATGGCGTCGACATGGCGATCGTGGTCATCAACGCGCACAACGGCATCGAGGTCAACACGCGCCGTGTGTTTCAAGAGGCAGGCAAGGCCGGCATCGCGCGGATGATCGTCGTCGACAAGCTCGATACCGATTACGACCACTTCGACGAGTTGTACGAATCGATTCACTCGCTGTGGGGCGAAACTTGCGTGCCGCTGAACGTGCCGGTGGTCAAAGATGGCAAAATGACCGGCGTCGCCAGCGTGCTGGACGTGCCGAAGGATATCAGCGGCTGCGTGCTCAATCCCGCTGACCTGCATCTCAAGCTGATTGAAGCGATCGTCGAGAGCGACGAAGCGGTGAGGGAAAAGTATCTCGAAGGCGAGATGCCCTCGCCAGAGACGCTGGCGAAGCTGATGTCCCGCGCGATCGCTCAGCAGCACTTGGTGCCTATTCTGTGTTGCTGCGGCAAGTTTGATATTGGTCTGCCGGAACTGCTCGATGCGATCGCCAACTATGGACCTTCGCCTGCCGATATCGAGCACCATGCGACCCTCCACGGCGAGACCGCCAGCTTGGAAGCCGATCCGCAGGGGCCGCTGGTCGCGCGCGTGTTCAAGACGCGCATCGATCCGTTCGTGCAAAAGCTCAGCTTTATTCGCATCTATTCCGGCCAGTTGAAGAAGGATGACACCGTCTCGCTCAACGGCCAGAAGAAGACGATCAAGTTGGGACCGCTGTTGGAAGTGCAAGGTGCACAGTTCAGCAATCTCGACGCGGCCGGCCCTGGCGATATCGTGGCCGTCGCGAAGGTCGAAGACTTGCACACCGGTACGACGCTGGGCGAACATGCGCTGCCGGCGATTCCGTTTCCCACGCCGATGGTCGGCCTGGCGGTCGTTCCCAAAAGCCGTGGCGATGAAGCGAAGATCTCGACCGCACTGCATAAGATCGTCGAGGAAGATCCGACCTTTCGCCTGGACCACGATCCGCAAACGAAAGAGTTGGTAATGAACGGCGTGAGCGAATTGCAACTCAGCATCATTCGCGAGCGTTTGCATCGGCGCGATCATGTCGACGTCGATACGAAAGAACCGAAGATTCCGTTCAAAGAAACGATCCAGCAACCGGCCGAAGGCATGTATCGCCACAAAAAGCAGTCGGGCGGGCGCGGCCAGTTCGGCGAAGTGCATATCCGCATGCAACCGCTGCCGCGGAATATCGACCCCAAAGAGTTCGCCACCAAAGAACGCTTCCCCAGCATGAAGGAATATCACTACGACGAAGCGAATAACTTCCTGTGGGTCAACTCGATCGTCGGCGGCACCATTCCTGGCAACTTCCTGCCTGCGGTTGAAAAGGGCTTCAAAGAACGCATGGCGCGCGGTGTGATCGCCGGGCATCAAGTGCAGGACGTCTGCGTCGAGGTGCATTATGGCAAGTACCACGACGTCGATAGCTCGGAAGCGGCGTTCAAGACGGCGGCTTCGATGGCGTTTCGCAACGTCTTTCAAGAAGCCAAGCCATGCTTGCTCGAGCCGGTTGTGAAGATGGAGATCACGGTGCCGGAGCAATACGTCGGCGATATCTATAGCGATATGTCGGGCCGCGGCGGTCGCGTGCAAGGAGCCGACAGCGCTGGCGGCGGCATGCAAACGGTGACCTGCGAAGCACCGCTGCGGGAAGTGATGCACTATGCGCGCAACTTGTCGAGCATGACCGGCGGCCAAGGCAGCTTCGCCATGGAGTTCGGCCATTACGACGCCATGCCTGGCAACGTGCAGCACGACGTGATGGCCAAGGCGACGGTCAGCGAGGAGGAAGACGAGTAATCGCGTCGATTGCCAAATCGCTAGGTGATGGAAGTGCTGCTGCGAGGCGTCGCGCGTGACGCCTCCGACAGGTCGGAGGTCTGCATGTCGGTTGGTAACTGGTGGAATGAAACCGATGTGCTGACTTACTT
>JAEZGD010000508.1 GCA_023417165.1 Planctomycetota bacterium | reverse complement strand
TTGTTGCAGCAAATAGGCCAGGCTGGCGGCGGTGGTGGCGGCGTAGTCGTACTTCGTCCAATCCTGGCTGCCGTAAGCCATCGACTTGCTGCAGTCGAGCAGGATCGTGCACTTCAGGTTGGTTTCTTCTTCGTACTCATTGATGTAGAGCCGATCGGTTTTCGACCACACCTTCCAGTCGATGTGCTTGATATCGTCGCCGGGCGCGTATTCGCGGTGCGAAGCGAACTCGACCGCAAAGCCGTTGTAGGGACTGCGATGTTGCCCGGTGATGAAGCCTTCGACGACCAATCTCGCCCGCACATCGAGACGTTTGATCTTGTCGAGTGTTTTCGGGTCGAGATACGTATGCGAAGCAACTGTAGCCATAAGGATTTGGTCAGTGGTCGGCAGGGTAGGGCGAAGCCGTGCTTCGCCCTGTCAACACTTCACGGACAGAGCATGGCTCCGTCCTACGCATCCTTAACCAAACGCCTTGGCGAGTTGCGGGGCGACTTCGTCGCCGGCGCGGCGCTCGGGCACTTCGGCCAGCAAGCGATCGATCACCTTGTCGGACGAAATTCCGGCCGATTCTGCGTTGAAGTTGGTAATCACGCGATGCCGCAGCACCGGGTGCGCGACCGCTTTGACGTCTTCCGTGGTGGCGAAGAAGCGACCTTGCAGCACCGCGCGAGCTTTTGCGCCCAGCAGCAGGTACTGCATACCACGCGGTCCCGAACCCCAGCTAACCCAGTCGTTGACGAATGTCGGTGTCTCGCCTTCGTGAACGCGCGTCGCGCGGGTGAGCCGCAAGGCATAGTGAATCACATGCGGCGCGACCGGCACGCGGCGCACCAGTTGTTGCAAACGCAGAATGTCGTCGGCCGACAGCACCTCTTGTACCGTGGCGCTGAACGACGCCGTCGTCGTCTCGGCGATGCGGTACTCTTCTTCGTACGTCGGATACTTCACGAACACCTTGAACATGAAGCGGTCTTGTTGCGCTTCAGGCAGTGTATAGGTGCCTTCTTGTTCGATCGGGTTTTGCGTGGCGAGGACGAAGAACGGCGCTGGCAGCGGATTGCGCACACCGCCAATCGTGACCTGCTTCTCTTGCATCGCTTCGAGCAAGGCCGCCTGCGTCTTGGGCGGCGTGCGGTTGATTTCGTCCGCCAGGATGATGTTGGCGAAGATCGGGCCTTGCAGGAACTTGAAGGTTCGCGCGCCACTTTGCTTGTCTTCTTGAATGACTTCGGTGCCGGTGATGTCCGACGGCATTAAGTCAGGCGTGAACTGAATGCGATTGAAGGCCAGCTTCATGGACTTGGCCAGCGTACTGACCATCAACGTCTTCGCCAGACCAGGCACGCCTTCGAGCAGGCAGTGCCCCTGCGAGAAGATGGCGATCAATAACTGCTCGACCACCTGGTCTTGCCCAACGATCACTTTGGCCAGCTCTTGGCGCACCGTGGTAAAGGCCCCCTTGAGCTTTTCGAGCGCCTGCATGTCGTCTTGGCTGAGCTCGCCAGCCGCTGCCTGAGCCTGCATGATCGTGTCCTTCAAGAATCGAAAGGGGGAATGAGATTTCGCTATGGTATGACGACAGACTGCCGCCAGGCGTTCCCAGGAGAGAAGATAGGTCGCCGGTCGTAGCGCCGTTCTGCCGTCAGCCGTTGAGTGCAACAAACGTCCACTAAAGTTCAATTCGCAGCAGACAAACCGCCAAACCCACCCGAAAAGGCCGGTCGCGGAAGTGTGCGCTGGCGCGTGGCATGCTGGCTGCAATGGTTTGTATTGTAGAGGCGCGCCACCACGATTCCAACAATGCTACGCACCGAAGTGCCGATTTGGTCAAGGTTTGCTTGCATCTGAGCCGGTGGGCGGCGAGACTGGCAGAGGGCCTCATGGAGTCTTGCAGTGGCGACGGCCGACGAATTTTCTGCATCCAAGCCGCTCCCAGTGGCCCTGCCCGCTTGGGGGTTATCGCTGGGATTGCATCTGCTGCTGTTTCTGGCAATTGCGCTTGTTGTACCGCAGTCGCAGCGCCCCGCCGGCGAAACCGAGCCGCCGCGCACGGCCGCGATTGTGCTGGTCGACGCCAAGGACACGAATTCCGAGCCGCACTATTTTGCGGAACCCGACGCCGCGCCGGCGTCGCTACAATCGGCTTCTTCAGCCCACGCCGCCGATTCACTCACCGCTGATGAAAGCGAAACCGCTAATCCACTCGACGCTTTGTTGCCTGCGGGGCCGGCAGTGGCGAGCGCGGTGCCAGTCGAGCTTGGACATCCTCTCAGCCAGTCACGTGGAGCAGGGCGGAACATCGGACGCAGCGCCGCGGCCGTCGAAGCCGAAGCGCAACTGATCGCTGCCGAGCAACAAGCCCTGCGTAAGCCGGTTCCGGTCGGGCCGACCACCAAGGTGTCGGTCTTTGGTTCCGCGCCGGCCGAAGGACGCACCTTTACGTTTGTGATCGATCGCTCGGCCAGCATGGGGCCCGAAGGGCTCGGCGTTCTCGGCGCTGCCGCCAAACAGTTGGAAGCCGCAGTGCAGTCGCTGGGACCAACGCACAAGTTCCAGATCGTGGCATACAACCAACGGCCCACGCCGCTCGGTCCGAAATCAATGACTTTGGCGACCGAAGAGAACAAGGCGCTCGTGGCTTCGTTCTTTCAAACAATCGGCGCGTTTGGCTCGACCGATCACGAACTCGCCTTGGTCGGCGCACTGGCCGCGCAGCCCGATGTGTTGTTTCTGCTGACCGATGGCGGCGATCCGTTCATCACCGCCACGCAGTTCAAACGCCTGCGCGAGATGGCGCGCGGGCGCACGACAATTCACTGCATTCAGTTCGGCCAAGGTCCGCCCGTCGATGAAGGCGAGCGTTTCATGCGCGGCCTCGCCAGCGAAACGGGCGGCAGCTACACGTATGTAGACGTGACGAAACAATAACGGGTTCTATACGGGTGCCAGGCGACTGGCGACGATCGCCAAAGCCGCCTGCCAATCTTCCTCACTTGCGAATTTGCTGCGGGCCAGAATCACGAAGTCTGGCGCATTGTCGCAGTACAGCAGGATGATATTAGCCGAATTCCGATACCCGCGAAACGCTGGCCATCGTACGAGAGTGGACGCAAAGGTTGTACTGCTGACCAGTTCCTCGGGCGCTACGTAACCGGTGGTTTCGACATACGCTCCAAAGCGTTGTGCATAGAGCCGCCGCGCCTGACGCGGTAGCAGCAATCGCACCACAGCCATATAGACCGCCATAATCACCACTAATGCAAACGCCAGATAAAGCGAATCCCCAGTCGCTTGCCGATCGAACCAAGGCGTGGATACGAAGAACAGGCACATCGCCAGTGCTAACAACATGGCGATGCCTCCCCACGAACGCCAACTATACCACGGTACAAAAAGGCGATGGGCTTCTAGCGATTCGGCCACAGTGAGCGCCCCCGCGAACCCAATCGCTCCCGGCGGCAGCGCTAGATGAGCCGGCAATTCGCGAGGCGTCACCAGTTCCGCCACGAGAGGAGCGTCGGGCGATTGATAGGGATTCACGGCCGGTTCCATCAGAAGTACTTTCCCTCGCGAGGCGGCGAATGCACTCATTCCAGCACGGCTGCGGCCGTGAGTGCGAGACTGGTCGCGATCAATGGATCGTCTTCGCGCATGCGACCGGATTCATTTTGCCAGCGACCATCTCGCTGTTGCGACTTGCGCAGCTGCTTGCGAATCGCGGCGCGCCGCTCGGCTGCCCAATCGGCTTTGACCGCTGCGATCGCCTTGGCCAGTGATTGGTAGTAGTAGAATCGCAAGCCTAATGCCCAGCCATTGGGATCCTCGGGATCGGCGAAGCCAGGGACATGCGCGACTTCGGTTTGCCCGGCGAGATACCTTTCGGCCGCTGCGATGTGACGATCCTTGTCATCGTCGGTCGCAGAATAACGCAAGCAGCGGAGGCCATCCGCCGTCGCCGACGCATAGGCCTTCGGCGCGGTTTGTTCGTCGTCGTACCAGCCCGCCTTGTGATTGATCGACATCGGGTCCGGCGAGAACCAAAAGCCGCCACCATTCCGCAAATCCTGGCAACGCTCGGTCCACGCCCCGGCGCGCTCGAGCGTGCGTTTGATCTCGTCCGACTTGCCGCGATGAATCGCTTCCAGCGCATAGCAACTGCACGAGACGGTGGTGTCGCTTGTGAGTCCGATCACCTGACTTGCGCCCATCAAGTCCCAGCCGCCATAGTGCGGGCTGCTGGTGGTGAACTCGCGAGATTCGTGCAACTGGCCGCTGACGACCCAGTCGATAAACTTGGCGCGAAGTTCCCCCGCCAGGCCAAAGTCACGCTGCTGCGCGGCCGTCGCCAGCATGGCTGTGCCATAGGTCGGATAGTCAAGCGAGCCATCCGGACAGGCGACGAACCCGCGCTTCTTAATGCCGGGCGACAAGAATGCCAGCCCGCGCTCCAAAGCACGGTTCACCTTTTTTTCTTCGTGCTTGAGCGGCAGATGGGAGAGCGCATACATGACCAGCGCCGTCGTCGCAGCGCCAGCCCGCAGCGCGCCATACGCTTCGGAATGCCAGCCGCCATCGTCGGCCTGTTGCGCTAAAAGCCACGCAGCGCCACGCGTCAGCGCACTATCGGATTCATCGGCGCGTGCCGAGAGCGCCAGCGCGCCGGCTCCCCACGCGAGGCTTCCAAGGAGCTGACGACGCGAAAGCATGCGGCATTACCCTTGCGAAATCGGCAAGTACCGATTCGGAGACGACAGCACCAGACAGGCGGCCGCCGTGCAGAACGTGCGACTGGTAATGCAGTGATGCCCCGTCCAGCTGCCGTCCTGGTTTTGCACGCCCACGATCTTGTCGCGAACGGTGGGGAACCACGTCTTCCAGTCTTTGCCACCTTTTTGCAGCATCGTCTCAGTGATCAGGTGAAAGGCGAGATACTCTTCGCCGCCTGCTTGCGAGAACGCAGTGTTGTCTTTGTTGACCAGGTCTTCGACGCCTTTGAACGCCGTCTTGGCGACATCTTCGTCGTCACGTCCGATCTCATACAGCACGCGAATACCAGTGGCGTTCTTGTAGAGGGTATGCATCCAGCTCCCGCCTTGCTTGCCCAGGCCACCGGCCATCTGCTTGATGATGTAGTCGCTGGTCGCATCGGGCGAGTTGCCGACCTTCAGGCCGACCTGATGCCCAGCGCGTAACGCCACCCAGCCCATCACGGTGCCGAGCATCGGCGCCCACGACTGCTGGCCCCAGTGACCCTCGGTTTGCGTCGCGACGATCACATCGACCAGTTTCTTGAGCGCCTTTTCGACGGGTTCGGGATCGAATCCTTCGCCCACGACTTCACAAAGGAACGTGGTCGCAAAGAAGGTGTGAGCGTGCCGACCGATTTTGTTTTGCAACTGCGTCTGCATCTGCGACGTGATGTCGTCGCTGGGCATGTTGTCGACTTGGCGCAGCAGATAGTTGACGATCGAGCGCACTTCACGGCTGCGGGGACCTTCGACCGGCGTGTTGCCGAGCGACAGCAGCGCCAGCCCGACCATGGCCGTGCAACCGATGTCCGGCGGTTGGCCGATATCGATGCCGCAACCTCCATCGCGATGCATCGTCTTCATCAAAAAGTCGATGCCTTTGCCGACAGCGCGTTCCGATTGCTTCGTCCATTCCTCGAACGAATAGCTTTCGGACTTGGTTTCCTCCGCCCAGGCTTGCCAGGGAGCGAGCACAGCGAGCGAGCTCGCACCCAAGAGTTGACGGCGCGATAGACACATGGCGAACATCCTCTCGCAACGGCCGAATGAGCAGAGCCTTCGGCGGACAAGCAGCTAGGCCCCTAGAGGGGATTATCGAACTTCACGCGCACGAAGTCAATTAAACCTGCAGCCGGTTTGCCGTTGGTTGGACCGCAAAACAGCGAGTCCCAGCCAGAACTATTCCACTCAGACGCTGCTGCGGGGCTCAGATGGGTGACGAGCGGCCAGCGGGGCGAACCAGGCGAACGGGTTTGGACTCCCTCGTAGTTGCCCCCAAGCGCGCGGTCCTTTTTGCTACCATAGACACGTCCGCGGTGCCGTTCCTCTTTCCTCTCGCGTTACGACCATGCCAGAACTTGGTGTCAACATCGATCACGTCGCCACCGTCCGCCAGGCGCGGCGCACCTATGAACCGGATCCCGTTTGGGCAGCGACACTCGCCGAACTGGGCGGGGCCGATGGCATCACGCTGCACCTGCGAGAGGATCGTCGCCACATTCAGGACCGCGATCTGGAGGTCATGAAGCAGACGGTCCACTGCAAGCTCAATCTGGAACTGGCTTGCAATCGCGACGTGCTTGACATTGCCTGTCGCGTGCTGCCCGATCAAGCGACGCTGGTTCCCGAAAAGCGCGAGGAGGTGACCACCGAAGGGGGGCTGGATGTCGTCGGGCAGTTTGACACCGTCGCCGCGGCAGTGCGCCAACTGCAAGATGCAGGCATTTACGTCAGCCTGTTTCTCGATCCCGATCGGCCGCAGCTCGACGCCGCCGCGCAACTAAAAGTTAGCGCCGTCGAACTCCACACCGGCAGCTACGCACTTGCGCGCGGGCAGGCGCAGCAGGACGAACTGCTGAAGCTGATTCGCGCCGGGCGGCGCATTCGTGAGCTAGGCATGGCGCTGCACGCGGGGCACGGCCTGAATTATCACAACGTGCGTCCGATCGCCGCGATCGAAGGGATGCACGAACTAAACATTGGCCACAGCATCATCGCCAGGGCGATCATGATCGGCCTGACGCCCGCCGTGCGAGAAATGAAGGATCTCATCTCGTAGATCCCGCCCGCCGTAGCTCCCGCCTGCTGGGCGGGAGTGAATACGATCACTCCTGAACGCCGCGTTTGGCCCTTCTCGCTGCACCCTCCGGCCCGTTTCAGGAGCGAAACCGCTTCCCGCTTCGCCCGGGCAGCGGCCCTTGTGGGCCGGCGCGCCGGAATTGCGATTGCGTGCATGAGTGCTAAGTTTCGACTACAATAACACCC
>JAEZGD010000428.1 GCA_023417165.1 Planctomycetota bacterium | reverse complement strand
GCTCTCCCTAGGTATTGTTATCCGAGAAAACCTGAGATTTGTCCGCGCGACAAAGGAGCAGCAGGCAGGGATTGGGCGGGAGGGCACAAAAGGCGGGGCGCAAAAAGAAACCCCGGCCGCGAAGCCGGGGTGTGATGGTCATTTTCGAACCAGAAGCCGCTTACTTGCCGGCGGCGGCCTTCAGCGTCATCAGGTACGGAATCGGCGCGCTGCCCAAGGCGTTCAGCACGGTGCCGCCTGCGGTGAAGGTGTGCGTGACCCAGTCGGGCTGGCCGTACTTTTCCAGGGCCGTGCCGCCTTCGCCACCGCCCACATAGACCTCGATGCCGGCGTCGGTCATCCGCTTCAAATAGGTCATGAAGGTCTTGGTGCCGCGTTCGAAGCGAGGGTCTTCGAACATGCCGAACACGCCGTTGTGGAAGGCGACCGTCGGCTCTTTGCGAGCCCGCGCGCCGGCGATGAATTCGTCGACCTTCTGGCTGAACAGGTCGAGCGTCTTCGAGCCGATGTCGAACTGCTGATCGCCAGGCTGCAGAGCTTCCTTTTCCGAACCGTCGGCCAGCACGAAGTCAGCCGGCAACACAAACTCGATGCCTTGCTGCTGGCCCTTGGCCAGCATCTTCTTGGCTTGCTCGATCCGCTCGGGCGGAATGTAGTACGGCTTGCCGGAGTGGCTCGGATCTTCGGTCACGCCCAGGCAAAAGTCGGTCCCTTGCAGCTGATACGAAGCCTTTTTCAGGGCCATCGCCAGCGAACCGGCGCTGAATACATGCTTGATGCCGCCACGATCGATCATCGCTTCGAGGTCGTCGAGCTTGTCGATCTTGATGCCGCTGAAGACCACCAGGTGCGCCTTGACGCACTGCATCATTGGGCCTTCGAACTCGCGGCGAATATACTGGCCGAGCGCCACGCGCTCCATCGCCAGCGGCACGATCGTGCTGGAGGCATCAAGGCTACCGGCCGACAGCGCTTCGTTGATATAAACCTTTGCGACCTTGTCGGCCAACTCGTTGGCGAGCTTGGTCAGGTTCGGCGCGAGCTTGGCCAGGTCGGCATCCTTCGCATCCCACAGCGCGCGTTCGATCTTGTATTGGCGCACATTTTCGAGCACCAGCACACTGCCCGGCGCGGCCTTGTCGATCGCTTCCTTGACGTGCGGCTTAACGGTCATCGTCGCTTCGTCGAGCCAATCGGTGATCAGTTCCACCTTGGCGTCGAGCAGTTCGCCGATGCGCTTGGCGACCTTGCTGAGCGTTTCTTCCGGCTTGCGGCCCTTGTGACCGAAAATGATCTGCTTCCAGCCCTTCGACTGGCCGAACTTTAGCGTCTCGACCATAGAGCGCAGGCGGACGTCCCCTTCGCCGACTTTGTCGCCCGGCTTGGCGTCGACATCGCCACGGATCAGCACCGGCGTACCGCTCGGCAGATCGCCCAGCGATTCCAGCGTAGGGATGGCGGCCAGGTATTGGTCCAAAGGCAGTTTCTGCCCTGGATTTAGCAGCGTTTGGGCAAATTTCAGGACGCGGTCTTCGGTCACAGACATAGCAGGCTCCTTGAATCAGAATTCGATTCGGCAGCTTAGCAAAACGCCCGCCCAGCGTGTAGGTACCGAGAATCGCCCGCCGGGTGCCACGAGCGGCGAATCGAGTACCGAGCGGGGAGCGTAAGCTCGCTGGATGCGGTTCCCATTTGCACGTGGTTCGAAGCTCAATAGCAATGTGCAATGCGAGGGGCAGCGTTTGACCAGCCCGTCGAGACGATTCAGTGGGCTCACGCCCACCGCTCATTTGAAGAGCAGCAGGAAACCCTAGCGAATGGTTTTCAGTAGAATGCCTCTCATGGACGGAATCTTTCGCTATCAATTTCAGGTGCCGGCTGCGGCCATCGATGCTAACGGGCATGTGAACAATGTCGAGTATGTGCGCTGGATGCAGGATGCGGCGACCTCGCATGCTGATGCGGTGGGCTGCACGACGGCGACGCAGACGCACGGGGCAACGTGGGTCGTACGTAGTCATCGCATCGAGTATTACCGCCCTGCGCTCGCTGGCGATTTGGTGCTGGTCCGCACGTGGGTGACCGACTTTCGTAAAGTCATGTCGTTGCGGAAGTACGAGTTCGTGCATGCCGCCAACGAAACGGTGCTGGCGGCGGGCGAGACCGATTGGGTCTACATCGATAGTGTGACGGGCCGCCCGCGCCGCATCCCGCCGGAGATTCAAAGTATGTTCGTGTTACGCTCGTAAGACGCGCGGCGAGTGCTAGCAGTTTTGGCGAACTGGCGAAAAATTTTTCGCGAGCCGCGCACCAAACGGTTCTCAAAGCGGCGCGACTCGCTATATTTGTGGCGAGCGCTTCGGCAAGTTGGGCTTGCCGCCGGGCAGGGATGGTCGCAACCGCCGGTCTGGCGCCACTCACTTTCTTTCGCTTGGGAGGGAACCCATGGGCACCCGCATTCGTTTGAGCGCCGCTGAAGAAGCGACGCGTAGCATGCAGCAGCGGCTGGATCTGAGCACCGCCGAAATTGGCCTGACGGTGCGCACCACCAACTGCTTGGAAGAACGCGGCATCTTCACCGTCCGCGATCTGCTGAACTGCACCGCCGACGACCTGCTGTCGATCTCGAACTTCGGCGAAAAGACGTTGGAAGAAGTCTATCTGTCGCTGGAAAAGTTCGGCTTTCATCGCCCCATGCGCAAGACTCCGAAATAACTATCGGTAATGTCGGCAAGGACGAAACGAGCGTTCGTCCTAGGGAAAACGCGGCCGCTGCTCGCGAAAGTTGTTGAGCAGCGGCGCACCACGGAACAAGTCTGCGATCGAGTCGGTCGTGCGATGCGGCTCGAAGCGCTCGTCGATCTTGCGAAAGGGCGAGACCCAGGGGCGGCCATCCAGCTGCACGCCCCACGTGCCCTGCCGCTCGACCCACTGGCCACCATATTTGCGCAGCAGCGCTTCGCCTAGAAACGCGCCGAGCGCGCTGACCAGGCTTTCGCGCTCCTCGGGCGCAAAGCGATCGCGCACTTGCAAGATGTAGTTATCAAGCCAGGCGACGCCGCTCCGGTCGAAGGTCAGTTGCACCTGCATTTCGCTGGCGAATGTGCTGACGATCATTTCGGCGTTGGCTTGCAATTGTCGCGGAATGGATGGGGGCATATTCATGGTGTGTCTCCTTGCGTCCTATTAAAAGCGACAGACACTGCTGATGCGCTCTGCGTTCGGGCGACCTTGGACTCGTCCTGTCTAACCGCAGCATTTCTCTTGACCCAACGATTGCAAAAGGCCTATACTCCCGCCGCTTTATCGACCCACCCAAGCGGCGTGCAGGACGCGCCGGCTTATCGTAAGTCTTCGTGGTAAAGGGAGTTGCCAGATGGACGGCCTCACTACTTGCAACGCACGTGCGCTGGCGCGTCGTCGGATTTCTCGTTCGCACCTGATGGCCCGGTCGGTGCTGTCGGCCGGTTTATTGTGGACAGCGCTCGCGGCGGCGACTCCGTTGTTTGGACAACAACGGGCGACCGTGCCGTCTGCTCCCGTGCGCCAGGCAGGCGCGGTGGCTGCTACGACCGAGGCCGAGATGCGGATCATGGCGGTCGTCAATGGCGAGCAGATCGCCCGGCAACAACTGGCCGACGAATGCCTGCAACGCTATGGCGAAGAAGTGCTCGAAGCGCTCGTCAATCGCCAGGTGATCGCACAAGCCTGCAAAAACGCCAACCCGCCCATCACCATCACCGATCGCGACGTCGACGCTGAAATTAAGCGGATGGCTGAGAAGTTCAAACTCTCGCCTGACCGCTGGTTGATGATGCTTGAACAAGAGCGCGGTATTCCGGCCAATCAGTATCGCAATGAGATCATTTGGCCAACCCTGGCGCTGAAGGCGCTAGCGGCAGGTCAACTTGCCATCACCGACGAAGAATTCGCGATGGAATGGGAAGCCACCTACGGCCCCAAAGTCAAGGCGCGCATCATCTCGGTTGGAGACAAGGCCAAAGCCGAAGCGATCTATAAGAAGGTGAAGGCCAATCCTTCGCAGTTCGGCGAGTATGCCAAGAACGAATCGGCAGATACCAACAGCGCTAGCGCCTATGGTCTGATTCCGCCGGTGAGCAAGCACGTCGGCGATCCCGAGATCGAACGCGTGTTGTTCTCGCTGGAGGAAGGGGCCGTTTCGTCGGTGGTGTTCGCTGCGGGCCGCTATCACATCTTGAAATGCGAAAAGCACCTGCCAGAAACCTACATCCAGCCGCAGCACATCCAAGACGCGCGCCAACGCGTCGAAGACAAATTGCGCGATGACAAGTTGCGCGATGCCTCGAACGAAATGTTCAAATCGCTGCAAGAGCAGGCGAAGGTCGTCAATGTTCACAATCATCCGCAGCTCCGTCAGCAGTACCCTGGCGTGGCCGCTCAGATCAATGGTCAGTCGCTGACGATTGCGTCGCTGGCGGAAGAGTGCCTGAAACGTCACGGCAAAGACGTGCTCGATGGCGAAATCAATCGCAAGATTCTGACGCAGGAACTGCGCCGCAAGAATCAGCAAGTGACGCAGGACGACCTGGATCAGGAGATCGCCCGCGCCGCGATGATGTACGGCTATATCAAGGCCGACGGCACGCCCGACCTGGCCAAGTGGCAAGAGTCGATCGAATCGCAAGATGGTGCGACGCTCGACCTGTATGTGCGTGACGCCGTGTGGCCGAGCGTGGCCTTGAAGAAGCTGGTCGGTGACACCGTCCAAATCACCAACGAAGACATGCAGAAGGGCTTCGAAGCCAACTACGGCGAGCGCGTCGAAGTGCTGGCGATGGTGCTGGCCGATCACCGCGAAGCCCAGCAGGTGTGGGAGAAGGCGCGTTCGCTTTCGACGGACGAGTACTTCGGCAAGTTGGCTCAGCAGTACTCAATCGACCCAGTCAGCCGAGGCAACGATGGTCGCGTGCCGCCGATCCGCAAGCACAGCGGTCAGCCGGTCTTGGAAGACGCGGCTTTCAAACTGAAGGCTGGCGAAATGAGCGGCCTGGTCGCCATCGAAGACAAGTACGTGATCCTGAAGTGCCTGGGACGCACCCGGCCAGTCGTCACCGAGTTTGAAGCGGTGAAGGACGAACTGTATAATGATCTGCAGGAGAAGAAGCTGCGGATCGCGATGGCGAAGGAATTCGATCGCCTGAAGGAAGGTGCTCAGGTCGACAATTTCCTGGCGGGCACTTCGACCGCGGGCAAGAAGGTCTTTGGCCCGGCCAAGAACGACACGAACGTGAAGCCCGCTTCGGCCACGCGTCCGGTCGCAGCGCCACGCGTCGGATCGAAGCCGTAAGGCGAAGTTCCAAGAGCCAAGATCCAAGTGCCAAGGAAATCCGAAGCACGAAGCTCGAAATCCGAAACAAATTCGAATTTCAAAAAATCAAAGCTCGAAACGAAAGCTACATCCGCAAGGTCTAGCTTCGCTTCGAGCTTTTTTCGTTCTTGCCGACTTGGAACTTGGCGCTTGGCACTTCTTCCTGCCGTCCACTGCCTCACGCGAACGCATCGCGCATCTTCTTCAAATACTCCTCGCACTCTTCCCGCGGGTTACCTTTTTCTTCGTACTCGAGCACGACGTAGCCGCGATAGTGGGCATCGGTCAGGATCTTGGCGAGGCGTTTGAAGTCGGTGTCTTTCTTCTTTTTGTCGGGACCGGAAACGACGACCTTCACCTGCGCGTTGAGTGCGTAAGGAGCGATCTTCGCCAGTTCGGCATAGATGTCGTCGGAGTGGAAGTTGCCAGAGTCGAGATTGACGCCGAACCAGGGGCTTTGCACGTCGCGCACAAAGGCGAGTAAGCCTTCAGCGGTCGCGGTCGGGCCGCCGTGGTTTTCGAGTGCCAGGTGCACGCCATGCTTGCCGGCGTAGTCGCAGCATTCTTCCATCGCCGAGACCATCAGCGAATGCGACTGCGCTGGCGTGATGCCTTCTTTGGCATGCCCGGCGAAGATGCGAATCACCGGCGCGCCGAGGATTTCGGCATGATCGATCCAGCGTTTAACCTTCTCGATCTCGGCCGCCCGTTTCTCGCCTTGGGGGAAGCCAAAATCGTTGCCGACCGCGGTGCCCGAGACGTCGAGCCCGAGTTGAAAACACTGCTTGCGCAGCGAACGCAGATACTCTGGCGTGATTGGTGTGGGAAAGTAGTACGAGGTCAGTTCGGTCCCTTCCAGGTCGAACTTCGCGCAGTCGTTAATGAAGTCCTGCAGCGTCAGCTTGTTCTCTTTGGCGCTGAACAGATCGCGGTAGCTGTACGCCGCCAGGCTGAACTTGAACTTCGGCTTGCCAGTGCGCGCGATCGGTTCGATAGCGCGGGCGGCAGGAGCCAACAGCAGCGAACTGGCGGCGAGCGATGTTTGAGCAAGGAATCGACGTCGGGAAGAATCAGCAGCCATGGCGGGTCTCTGGCGAGAAGGGGAGTGGAATAGGGTTATTCTCGCCCGACCGCCTGGCGTCTGTAAAGCCTTTCGAGGCAGGGCTCGAACCTGCGTCCAACCGGTTAAGAGCCGGTCGCTCTACCACTGAGCTACTCGAAAGATAAAAACGGACCTTTGTAGGCAGGGCTCGAACCTGCGTCCAGCCGGATGCGAGCCGGCCGCTCTACCACTGAGCTACTTCAAAGGCCCTTGTTCACTCCTGTGCCTTATGCCGCGCTTCGAGGGCAAAGCCGTGCGGATCTCGCACCACGGTGACCTCGTCGCCTGCTTCCATGTCCTTCGCTTGCTGGCCAGAGAACCAGCCAGCCTTGCGAAGCGCTGTCGCCAGGCGCGGATCCGCGACGGCCACGCCATGCACTAGCTCTGGCGTAACGCGATACGTTTCGACGTGGCGCTTGGGTGGCGGGGCGACCCAGCCCTGCTTGACTGGATCGACACCATGTTTTTGGCAAATCGCTTCGACCATCGCGCGCGAACATGCTTGCTCGCCTGCTAACACTTCCCACGGCAAGGGCAGTTCGTTCCAGACCTGCGTATCTGGCGATAGTTTACCGCCGCTAATGCGATGCCACGCGGCGACATCGGCCGCCATCAAACGCAGCACTTTGCCCAGGCATAGTCCATCAAGTTCCCGCTGCATGCCCAGGCTGTGCAAGAGCGCGATCCAGGCCTCGCGGGCGCGATTCCAGGCGCTAGCGATGTTGTTCCAGGTCGTGGAATCGTTGCCGCGGCGCACGATCATCGTCTCGCGGTTGATTTGGCTCGTTTCCCAAACTTCGCGCAGCAGTTCTGCAATGTCGCGCAGGATGACAAGCCAGGTTCCCAGCAGTTGACCACGCTGCGTGTCGGTTAAATGGGCCAAAACTTCTGGCACCGGATAAACATGCGCGATGGCCCACCAGTTCGCGCTGCGAACGTCTTGCGTAGCACGGCGGAGGAGCATGTCCGCAATTTCATCGAAGGGACGCTCTTGCTGCGTGTTGGTAAAAACGCTGCGCATTCCACAGCGTGCGGTAAAGTACGCCACAAAGGCGGCCGAAGGCGCATCACGCGAGAAGTCCTGCCAACTTAATCGCGTGGCCAAGCGCAGTTTGCCGATTCGCGCGAACTCGTACTTGCGCAGTTCTCGAACATAGCGCGCTAGTTTTGCTTCCAGGCGCGTGAGCATTCGAAAACGCTTGTTGTATTGCCGCCGTGACAGATCGAGCCCCTGCGCCTCGCGCTGTTCGCCGTTCAGGCGATCAGCACGAAAGTTGTTCGCGCCGACAGGCTTGCGAATCAAGAGACTCAATTCAGCGATGAGAAGTTCGATGCGGTTGGGATCGGCGCATTCGGCCGCCGACCAGGTTTGCACCACCTGAAATAACTCAAGCGCTTTATGCACCTGCCGCTCGGGGATGAGCGGGGCGGCGAACACTTCCAACATCGAAGTAGAACGCTGCAAGCCGCGCTTCAGCGAATGGCGCGCGGCGCGCTCTAAAACGGCTAATTCCTGCCGGCTATACAAAGACGCCAAGTGCTCGCGAATCATTTCCGCGACGTCTTCTGGCCGCCGACGCTGTTGCAGCGTTTCAAAGAGTTCGAGCATCTACCACCTCCAAACGCTGGCCGATGGATGGCCAGCAAGAGAATGACACAATGCGTCACATGCGGTTCGCAGGCATTATTGCCGACGATTAAAGGCACTGGCTGGCACAAAGGCCAGGCTGGCGACAATCATCAGTAGCGAAAAAGTCACCAGGCCCGAGGCCAGCAGCATCAACAGCCAGACCACGACGCCAACCCATAACACGATGGGACGCGTCAGACGGTTCCATATCAAGGCGGCGAAGGTCAGCTCGTACAGGACGTGCAGGTGCGTCCACAGGTTAATCAAATAACCAGCGTTGCGCAGGCCTGACCAGTCGATCAAACGCGAACGCGTGGTGGACATTAACGT
>JAEZGD010000408.1 GCA_023417165.1 Planctomycetota bacterium | reverse complement strand
CCATGCTCAAAACGACAGCAGAACCATCAAAAACCGCACGACACCGAGACCGTTGGCTTGCCAGTTACCACCACCCACCCAAAAGGTGAGGGACGGTTGGCACAATCACCGCCCTAAACTGCTCCCTGGTTAAAATATGCCTGGCGAATACATCGGGTGCTATGACCGCATCTTGCTGCGACTAAACCAGTTACGCAGAAAATCGTGCACAAGCAATCGCCGACTTTATGCCTAGCTATTACCGGTCCGCTGGGTGGTGCGCACGAGCAACGTGTTGCGGGATGAGCGCGCCTTCGCCGCCGCGAAGGCTGGTCAAATACGAATTGCCAAGGAACGCAAAATCATACGCGTGTCCAGTTCGTCACTCAAGTATTTTTGCGCATTTGATTATTTATTGCCGCACAAAACAACAGGACATGCAGTCGACTTCCGAACAAAGCGAGTCAGCCTGCGGGGTCGCTGCTTGGGTTCGATAGCAACGCGGCTGACCGCGATATTCGTTAGAGCTTCGTCGTCTCTTCTTTCCATCCCGCGTCCAAAAACTTCGACCGGATCGCATAGTTGGCGAATAACAGGGCTCCGAGTAGCCCCGCGCCCCAAACGTAGGGAACCAACGCAAAGAAGACCAGAATGGGAAGCGACAATAACAGGGTTATACACAGCAAGAATTGCCTGGGCGTGAAAACGTCTAGGTCCAACCCGTCTCCCCAGAAATTGACGACGGGGCCCGCAAACCTCATAAAGAATCGGCGCAAGAAAAGACAGGCTACCAACGAGAACAATAACGCCAGCGGAGACGATAGCAGCGCCAACCATCCAGGGACGCCGGCGATCCTTAAGCAGCCCGTGAGAAGGGAGCCGACTCCCACTGCAAACACAAACGCGCCCACGAGCGATAGGAATGTTTGCAGGACGAACTCAATCTTTTTCATTCGGATCCTAAACAACGTCTAGCAGCATCCCGTCGCCATCAGACGGTGAGATTGCGGAGAGCATTGCATGCTAAAGCCCCTGCAGCGTTTGGGGCTTCGTCTTACAACTTCACCTTCAGCATGTACTTCACGAAGGCGGCGTCGAGCTTGCCGAGGTCTTCGCCAAAGGCGGCGGTGAAGTCTTGCAAACGCTCTGCGGGGCTGTCGGGCAGCAACGGCCCTTTCTCGGCCAAGGTTTGCATGTATTTGACGTAGTCTTTTTGCCGGGTGCGAATCAAAAAGTAGTTCAGCGCCCAGGCTTCGGCATACGCCTCTTTGGCGGTGGATGTATCCAGGAACCGCGCGTCGCTCGACAGCAATTGCGCGAGTGCGTCGGCGGGACGCGACGCTAGCGATTTCCGAAACGTGAGCAGTCGCATTTGATTGACCGCGCCGATGCGGTTCCAACCGCGCGAGTTCTTCAGATCAGGCGTCTCAAAGTAGATCGCCATGCCTTCGCTGAGCCAACGCGGCACGGCGCCCAGGCGCTGATGCAGGCCGCTGTTAAACGCCAGTTGATGCGTCGCTTCGTGAATGATCGTGGCGACCGTTCCTTCCGCGCCAGGACGAGACAGAATCGCATTGATGCGCGCCGACATGCCGACGCGCTCGCCGAGGTTTGCCCCTTCGACGCCGGTCAGGTCATACATCATCACTCGATTCGACGGCAGACTGTAATAGCCTTCGATCGCATCGACCGCTTCGCCAAGTTCTGCTTTGGCGTAGTCGCGATAGGACGCTTTGTTCTGAAAGACCAGCGCCACGAGCGGCGTTTCGGGTGCCTTGAGCGTCAGGCCGCGATCTTCCCAATGATCGTAGAAGGCTTTATAGAGCCGCTCGTACAGCGCGCCGCACCATTCGGCATAACCGCGCGACGTGTTGTAACAGATCAGATAGTTCTCGGTATGATGCACTCGAAAGTCGGTCAGTTCGGCGGTGAGCTGCTTTTCGAGCTGCTCGCGCGTCAGTGGCGCAAAGGCGGTTTCGTCGCTCGAGCGCTTCACCAGGTCTTGCGGCTCGATCGCCCACAGCCGGCCATCGGGCGTTTGCACCAACACGCCGCCATCGGCCGCTTCGACCACTAGCTTGCCAGAGATTTGTTGTTCCTGGCCGTCGCGCTGCAAGGTGACATGTTCGACACCCCAGGCGAGCGACGCACAAGACAATATCCCCACAGTCAGCGCCACGCAGCAAGATTTCAAAGCCAGGATCCTTCGCGAGTGTGCTGCCGGGCAGACGCAGGGCAGGGCGGTACAAGCGGCATGAACGTTCCGACGACAAGCGGTCTTACTACTATACCGTTATGTTGCTGCCCTGGCAGCTTTCGCCGGTGAACTGTTGTCGACCATTTCACGTACGGCAAACGGATGACTTCGAGGCCGGTTCGAGCCGCCTCGCTACGATCGTCAGAACCGGCACGGGAAATACCGCTTTCCTGACCGCAGAAGCTTCTGGCATCAGCAAGCTCGAACCTATCTTTCCCTAGGTCGCCGCCAGGACGCGCCGGCGACCGGCTCCCTCGCTCTGCAAAGGGCGTGATCATCCGGTTCTTCGCTGCGGCGGTTTCCCTTCCCGCCCGTTCGCGAGCTCGCTGGCAACCTCGCGGTTGCGTTTTCGGCGTGCGCGCGAATGTTCGTCATCCCTTGGTTTTTACCGAGCCCATGCGTCCAGATCGTTTGCGCAATCGTTATTCGTTCGAGCGTCTTGAAGACCGCCTGGCGATGTCGGCCGAGCCGGTGTACGACTTCTACGCTGCGATCGCTGCGCCGGACGTGGTGCAGTATTCCGAAGATCAACTCGCCGCACTCGCTGCCGCCGTGCATGACCGCACCGGCGTGACCAGCGCTCGCAACAGCTATGGTTTCACCGGCGCAGGGCAAACCGTGGCGGTGATTGATACCGGCATCGCCTGGGATCACTACGCGCTAGGGCATGGCTATGGCGAGAACTACCGCGTCGTGGGCGGTTGGGACTTTGCCGAGAACGACGCCAATCCGTATGACGATGGCCCGGCCGGTTTTCATGGCACGCATGTCGCCGGCATTATCGGCAACACCGACGCCAGGCGCGGCGGCGTGGCGACCGGCGTCGACTTCGTTGGGCTGCGCGTCTTCAACGATCAAGGCCAAGGCAAGTTCGAGTGGGTCGAGCAAGCGTTGCGCTGGGTGCACGAGAATCGCAATAACTTCGAAAACCCAATCACCACGGTTAATCTGTCGCTCGGCGCGCAGTGGAACGCCGCGACGCTGCCCAACTGGGCGACGCTCGAAGACGAGCTGAAGCTGCTGTATGACGACGGCATTTTCGTCTCGGTGGCGGCCGGCAACGACTTTGCCAAGTACAACGCGCCGGGGCTCGCCTATCCGGCCGCGAGTCCCTACGTTGTTCCAGTCGGCAGCATTACCGATGCCGGAGTATTCAGCAACTTCAGCCAGCGCGTCCCGGGCATGCTGACCGCGCCAGGGCATTTGATCACCAGCACGCTGCCTGACTGGTTCATGGGAGGCAACGGCAATCCCAACGATTTCGGTGCCGCGTCAGGCACCAGCATGGCCGCACCGTATGTCGCGGGGGCCGCGGTGCTGGTCCGCGAAGCGATGGAGTTCGTCGGCTACGTCGGCATCACGCAAGACACCATTTATCAACACCTGCGTAATACAGCCGACGTCTTCTACGACACGGCCACGCAAGCGAACTACTTCAGCATCAACGTCGGTCGCGCCATCGATGCGCTGATGCCACTGGACGACTTCGGCAATACCTTCGCGACGGCGCAGCAAGTTACGCTCAGCAATGACACGACGCTTACCGGGCGAATCGGCACGCGCAGCGATGTCGATGTGTTCCGCTTCACCGCGCAGGTGAGTGGCACGATCACCCTCGATGCGAGCGTCACGGGCTTCGCGAGCGACATCAAGCTGATCGGCGGCACGCTGCAAACGATCAATGGCCAGCTGTCGTTCCGCGTCACCGCCGGGCAAGAGTACGGCCTGCAAATCGGTGCGAAGTCGGGCATCGGCACGTACGAGGTCGGCATCAACTTCGCCGCTGACGCGGTGGCCACACCGGCCAAGACGCAGTGGGGCCAAATCTCGCTGGCGCAGTTCGACAATCAGCAAATCGCCGGCGAAGCGTGGTACCAGATCACCGCCACGCGCGATGGCCTGCTGACGCTCGAAACGCTGCGCAGCGCCGCAGGCAATGTCCGAGTCGAGCTGCTAAACGCCAACGAACAAACACTGGTCACGATGACCACTAGCGGCGGCGTGGGGCGATTCGATGCCCAAGTATCGGCCGGCGCGACCTATTTCGTACGCGTCGTCGGCCAGGCGAGCGATGTCGACTTCCGCCTGGCGAATTTGATCTCGCAGACAGGCAATACCGTCAACGTCTTTGGCACCGCAGGCGACGACACTTTCACCTTCACGACCGGCACGCAGCACCACCTGACAATCAACGGCGTCGCCTATCGCTTTGCGACCTCGCAGGTGGCAAACATTCACTTCGACGGCGCAGGCGGCAACGACAACGCCACGCTGGTCGGCACAACGCGCAGCGAAACCGCCACCTTCACGCCGCAACTGACCACGCTCGCCGGACAAACCTTCCGCGCCACTGTCAGCGGCACCGAGCAAATCGTCGTCCATGGCGGCGGTGGCCAAGATCAGCTCTCGATCACCGGCACCAGTGGCAACGACTTGCTCACGCTCGCCAAGGGGGAAGCGACGCTTGTCGGCGGCGGCCTGCAGTGGCGTGGGCTGAACTTCGCTTCCGTGGTCGCATACGGAGGCGGCGGTTTCGACACCGCGCGCCTGATGGGCACCGCGGGCAACGATCACTTTGTCGCATCGCCCACGAGCGCGACGCTGTCGGGCCTGGGCTATTCGCACACGGTCAACCACTTCGCGCAAGTCGCCGCCGAATCGCGCGGCGGCAACGACGTGGCCTATCTGTATGACTCG
>JAEZGD010000382.1 GCA_023417165.1 Planctomycetota bacterium | reverse complement strand
GGCAAGGTTGGGCGTACACGGCCGCCTGGGCGGCGATCACGTTCATCCCGTACGTCGGGTTCCAACTCTCCGGCCGCCAGCCCGAAGCATTGATCTGGCTCGCCGCTATGATCGTCGGGCTGGTGTGGGACGTGCGCAAGATCCTCGCCGCCAAACATCCTAAGCCAGTCCAAGACGTGCTCTACATCGGCGACGAAGACGACAGCGTCCAAACCAGCAAGCTCGACTTACGCCTGCGCCGTTAACCACGTAGGGCGAAGCGCATCGACCATGCTTCCTTGGTCGATGCATGGCATCAACCTACGTTGAGCGCCGCTTTATGTAGGATGAAGCCATGCTTCGTCCATGCGTTGCGAAAGCGGCATCAATACGAGTGAGCGGCATTCATGCCGCTTTCGCTCTCTTCAGCCCGCCGTTGACGGCGGGTAAGCGAAGCCTAACGCGCGTGTGTTCGTCAGGCTCATTCATGAGCCTTGCCGATGCCTGTGGCGTTTACGCCGTGGGCCGGCGGCTAAAAAGCCACGTTCATCGAGAAGCCTCATGAATGGGGCTCCGCATCGAGCCCGCTGGTGTCCAACGACAACCTAATAGAAACGAAGCGGCATGAATGCCGCTGCAAATCTCTTCGCGCACTACTTGGTTGTAGCACGGCATCGCCCTACATGACTCTCAATCGCGTCACAACATGCGGCCACTCACAACCATTCGCGAATGCGTCGTCGATTCTCATCATTCATGTTGAGCAAGCGGACGGTGGCTCGGCCGCTGGGCGTGAGACCTTCGATGCATGTGCCACGCAGCCGAAAATGCGTCGGCCAAGCATCGTGCCGCGGATGAAAGAGCATCACGACGGCTCCGGACTCGGGGTCAATGGCCGTTAGATTCGGCCCTTTGTAGAGATTGCAGCGGTCGCAAGCCAAGGCGAGGTTAGATTCGTCCGTCGGTCCCAAGTGCTGCCGAGAGACGATGTGCTCGACATGCAACGTTTGCTCGAGCGCTTCCTGCGGAAGATGACAATATTCGCAGCACGCGCCGGCGCGATCCCACACGAGCTGACGCAGTTCCGCCTTCATGAGGGCGATTGCCGCTCGTGAGCGCGACGCGCTTTGAGCTTGAACAAAGCCAGGACATCCATCGCCTCGACGAAGCGTTCGTACTCACTGCGTTCGGCGGCGGACAGCGTGCCATCGTTGGCCTTCGCCCGCAAGACATCCAACCGGGCGAGCACCTCAGGGCGCAACTGGGCATCGATCACTTGCTGCGCCGCTTCAGGAGGGAGCGCCGCCAAGACAGGTGACAACACCTCGTCTAAAACCATATATCCGGTAGGAGCATTCATGCGTTTAGTATACTCCTGGGCCGCAGCAAATCCTATCGAAACGGCTGCTTTCGACGATGTCCCCACAACTACCCCAAAACCTGCCGCGCTAGACGATTGGTGGCGTCGTCGTCGTTGTCCCACATGTCGGCGAGGGCGCGGTGGATGCGCCGGGCGGAAAGGCGGAGGTAATAGCGACCGGTGGCGAGCTCGGTTTGCTTCTCCTCGTCGGCCAGGTGATGGTCGCGGAGCAGGGCGTCCAAGCGATTCAGCACGCAGGCGCTGACATACAGTTCGGTGGCGGCGTCGGCGATGCGACCGAGCTGATGCTGCTTGTCGACGATCTCGAGCTGATATGTCCGCAGCGCCCGCTCGACATTCGCGCCGAGCGACCCCACCAGCCGCCCGAGCCGCGCTGCATCGTCTTCCAGTTCGACATTGCGCACGCGCACCGCTGGCGAGGTAAGCAGCGCGCCGATTTTTCGACCGGTAAAGCGACCGAGCTTGAGCAAGTTTCTTCCCAGCGGTTGCTGCACCGCATGCAGCACGCCTTCGAGTTCTTTGCCGACATCGCGCATGCCCACCAGCGCCGAGAACGCGCGCAGCACGTCGTTGGCTCCTTCGCCAATCTGATTGATGCGCGCGTCGCGCAGCATGCGCTCCAGCGGCTGATCGGTGAAGTACGCCAGGCCGCCATGCAGTTGAAACGTATCGTTGATGATCCGCCACAACGCTTCGGTGCTATGGACCTTCAGCATTGCCGTTTCGAGCATGAAGTCCCCTTCGCCGGAGTCGATCAGCGCGGCGGTCTGATACGTGCAGGCTTCCATCGCGAAGGTGGCCGCCTGCATCCAGGCGATCTTTTCCTGCACCATTTCGAACTCGGCGAGCGGTTGGCTGAACTGCACGCGCGACTTCACATGCGCGCGGGCGAGCTCACCACAGAACTTCGCCGCGCCGGTGCAGCTGGCGCCGAACGTGGTGCGACCAAAGTCGAGCACGGTGAGCGCGATCTTCAAGCCTTTGCCAAGCGTTCCCAAGATGTTCTCTTTAGGAACGTACATATCGTGAAACGCCAGCCGCGCCGTCGCCGTGCCGCGCACGCCGAGCTTGTCCATGCGCTTCTCAACGACTTCGAATCCAGGCATATCAGGCGTGACGATAAACGCGGTGATCTTCGTTTCGCTGCTGCCCGGCACCGGCGTGCGCGCCATCAGCGTCAACACCTGGGCGATGCCGCCATTGGTAATCCAGCGTTTCTGACCATTGATGACATAGCCGCGGCCATCGGGCGTCGGCACCGCTTGCGTTTGCACATTCGCCGCATCGCTGCCAGCTTCCGGTTCGGTGAGTGCGAACGCGCTGATCCATTCACCAGTGGCGAGCTTCGGCAGATAGCGCGCCTTCTGTTCCTCGTTGCCGAACAGCACGATCGCGCGCGGACCGATCGAATGATGCGCGTTGACGAACAGCGCCGTGCTGCCGCAATGCGCGCCGAGCACTTCAAGCAGTTGACAGTACGACGCTTGCGACAGATCGTGGCCGCCGACACTTGCTGGCAAGCAAGCACCAAGCACGCCCAAGCGTCCCAAGCCTTCGACCACGATTTGCGGAATTTCCGCCTGGCGATCGATAGCAACGGGATCGACGCTGCTTTGCAAGTATTCGCGCAAGCGTGTGCGCAATTCGAGCACGGTCGGGTCGTGCCGAAGATCGGGATAAGGCAACAGCGCGTCGCTTAAATATTCGCCAAAGAACAGCCCCTTGGCGAAGCCGCGTTCGGCGGGGCGGTCGGACAAGAGTTCTTCCGCCTCGGCCATTTGTTTTTCGCGATCCACAGCCATGCGCGTGCCCTAGTCAAGATGAGTGGGGGGACACACAATCATACGTCTTTGGCGCGCGAAGTCACCTGCCTGCGCGGCGTGGTCCGCAGGTTGATTCATCTGCTATAATTCCTTTGACTTCCCGAAGTACTCCTTTGGCGCGCTTTCCGCGTCTGTGAATATGCCTCCGCGTCGCGAAAACATTGACCGCATCCTCAGAGACTTTCCGTACGAGATGGACTCGGCCAACGTCCGCATGGTCAAAGGCGACAACGGCCGCCAGGTCATTCAAATGCGCATCGACCTGGGACTTTTGCAGCTCGAAACCGAGGGTCGTCCCGATGGCGAGCGTCCCAACGGCTTCGAAAGCTATTACGACTACCTCGTCGGCGAAGCGGTGCATCTCGGCGAGGATTTTGTCCTCTCCGAAGAGCAATGCAACGAGGCCGACCGCGAGTTCGTGCAGTACTATCACCGCCGCAATTGCTGGTTGCGTCTGCGCCAGTTTCGCTCGGCGATGGCCGATGCCGATCATACGCTGGGGCTGATGGACTTTTGTCGCGATCATTCGCCGGACGACACTTGGACAGTCTCGCACGAACAGTATCGTCCCTATGTTCTCTTTCAACGCACGCAAGCCGACGCGCTGGCCGAATTGGAAGAACATGGTCCGCATCAAGCCGTGACCGCCATCGAGCGCGGCCTGGATCGGATTCGCGCCGTCTTTGCCGAACACGAAGCCGAAGAACATTTCGAAGAAGACGAAATGGTCGCGCGCGTGCGCGAGCTGCGCGACTCGTTGCGCGATCAGTTCGACGATGAATCACGCCTGCGCCAAAAACTGTCAGAAGCAGTCGCTGCCGAACAGTACGAACTGGCTGCCAAGATTCGCGATGAACTCGCGAAACGCAGTAGCAAGTAAGTGGCGAGTGGTTAGGGGCGAGGGGCGAGGGGCGAGTGAAGTGAGGGTGCCACGGGCGTCTCGCCCGTGCGGGGTTCGGGTGATAGCGTGAACCCACTCTAGCAGTCCACGTCGCGCCTTTTCATGACGGCATGAGCCCGCGAGAACCGAGGACGATCGTCGTTCTCTAAGCAATCATCCGGCCCGTGGGCTTGAACCAGCGGCGGATGGCTTGCTGCGATTGGTCGAGCAGTTCGGCGTAGTCGGTGGTTTCGACATCCTCGCCGAGCAGCTCCACTTCCCAATATCCGCGATAGCCTGCGCGACACAAGCGACGGACTGTCTCTTCCAGCGGCAGTGCGCCCTCGCCGAGGCGGCAGCGATTCTGTTCACCGGCGGGCGGCACGCGGGAATCGCCCAATTGCACGAGCCCGATCAGATCGATGAAATCGGGATCGTCAAACGCATCCGGCACGCCTTCCTGGCACAAATGATAGGTATCGACGACCAGCTTCAGTGCTGGCGAACCGATCTCGCCGAGCAGTTCGCGGGCTTCGGTGAGACCAGTCAAATACGTCCAGTCGGTCGCGCAGCCCGGATGCATTGCTTCGAGAGCGAGCGTGACGCCGGAGGCTTCGGCCAACTGCGCGATTTCGACCAGCGCGATTTTCACCAGCCGTTTAGCGTGATTGTGCGTATGTCCGGCGCGCGCACCGGTGTGCATCACCAGGGCCGAAGCTTCGAGCTCTGCCGCCAGGCGCACCGCGTCGAGCGCGTCTTCGATGCTGTCTTTGTGGCTGCGGCCATCGCTGCCGGTAAAGCCGCCGGCCCACAACAAGCTGGACACCGCCAAACCATGCTCCCGCAGAAGTTCGGCTCCTTTGGCCTCGCCGAAATCCGAAAGTTTGTGCCGCCACACACCGATCGCCGCAATTCCGGCGGCGGCATATTCCTGAACGTCCTGTTCGAACGACCATCGATAGGTCGTAAGCTCGTTGAATGAGAGCTGTTTCATCCGTGACCTTTCTCGCGTGTTCCGTCGGCCCCGCCCGGGCCGCGCGATGTCAGCGGCGTAGTATGCAAGATTGTGTAGTCGCTGTAAAGAAAGGGAACCCGCTAGCATGCGGAAGTGAGCACGGCGTGCTCACCAATTCGCACCGTTGACCGAGGTGCCTTTCCTTTCAGCGAACCAGTGCTATCGGATTATGCAGCCGGCCGTGCTATCGCCTAGGCGAGCAGCGCGTACACGTGTTCCACGCGCGCTGAGAAAATTTCTTTTCTGCGTCCTTCCTGCATAAAAACCAGCGTTACGACGTTTCGCCGTCGCTTGCGATTCGGGCGCAGCATGTTCTGGCACGC
>JAEZGD010000187.1 GCA_023417165.1 Planctomycetota bacterium | reverse complement strand
AGCAAGTGCTGGCGGATGCCGATGGCGGCGACGCAGCGCAGCGATTTCCCGTGTTTGGTTGTGCGCTTTATAGTGCCAAGAATGGATCACGTTGAGTGTCGTATGGCGACCCTACAAGCAAATATTCGAACTACCGATCCCGAAGTCGTGGCGCATTTTCAGCGGCAAATGACGACCAATGCCGCGCGCGTCGATCGTATCTTCGCCTTGCTGATGCCACTGCAATGGTTGGCATTGATCGCGACCGCGGCGATTGTTTCGCCTTGGACGTATGTGGGCAGTGAGGCGAGCGTGCATGTGCACGTGTGGACCGCCGTGCTGCTCGGCGGCGTGCTGACCTTGCCGACGGCCTGGTGCTGTTGGCGATCGAGCGGACAACCGGCAACCCGCCTGGGCGTGGCAGCGGCGCAGATGATGCTCGCGGCGCTGCTCATTCATATCGCGGGCGGACGGAGCGAGACGCACTTTGCGGTATTCGTGTCGCTGGCGTTTTTGGCTTCGTATCGCGACTGGCGCGTGATCGCACTAGCGACCGTGGTGATTGCCGTCGATCACGTCGCGCGCAGCTTGTTCTGGCCGTGGTCAGTGTTTGGCGTCGATCAACCGGCGCTCGGCCGCGCACTGGAACATGCCGGCTGGGTGATCTTTGAAGATGTGATCCTGCTGCTGACGATTCGTCATGCCTTGCAAGAGATGTGGACGCTCGCGACGCAACAGGTCGAGACGACGCAAAGCCGCGAGCGCTTGCGGCGCGAAGTGAACTATTTGCTGCAGCGCGTCGATGCGGCGGCCAAGGGGGACCTGGCCTCGCAGATCCAACCGACCGAAGACGAACTGGTGACCAGCGTCGGCGATGGCTTGCAGCGCATGTTCCATAACCTGGTGGCCGTGCTGCGCGACATCGACGGCTGTTCGCACGAAGTCGAACAATGGTCGAGCGAGTTCCAACGCTCCAGCAGCGTCGTCGTTCAGCGCTGCCAGGCCCAAGAGAGCTCCATCGGCGAAGTGCGGAATGCTGTAGAAGATTTAGGGACAACGATTCACGACATTCGCGGTGCTTCGGAAGAGGTGCTGAATGTGGTGCGGCGCGCTGGCGAACTGATCGCGCGCGGCGAGCAAGCGATTGCCAAGTCGGATGCGTCGATGACGGCGATCGAGCGGAGCGCCGAGCGAATCTCGCAGACCGTGGTCGACATTCAAGAGATCGCCGCGCAAACCAACTTGCTGGCGCTTAATGCGACGATCGAAGCCGCTCGCGCTGGCGAGGCCGGCAAGGGGTTTGCCGTCGTCGCCACGGAAGTGAAGGCGCTCTCGCAACGCTGTAACGAAGCGGCCGAGACCGCCGCGAACCTGGTGCGCGAATCGATCACGCAGATTCACCACGGCGTCGAGACCGGGCATGGCACCAGCGACACGCTGCGTCAGGTGATTGGCGTGTTGCAGTCGATTCGTGGCCAGATCGAGCAAATTGTGCACACCACCGAGCGGCAATCGAGCAGCACCCAGCAGGTGCACGCCGCGTTCCGCCAGGTGTGCGAAGTCTCACAAGTCGCCGCCGTCACCAGCAGCGAGATCGCCAAGAATAGCGATATCCTGCTGCTCAAAGCGCGACAACTCGACACGTTAGTCGCGCGTTTTGCCCTCGACGAGCCACCCACCTCCACGCTGGCCGTGTAGCCAGGGAGTTGCTACCGCGGTTCGTCGGGGATTTCAATCCAGGACTTGCGCTCGTGCGATTTGAGCACGGCGTCGGCTATCACTTGCGCACGCAAGCCGTCGTAGAAGCTGGGGACCGCCTGGCGTCCGGTGACGATGGCGTCGATGAACTCCCACACCAGGTCGTAGCGGAAGACCGTGGCGGGCACGCCTTCGCTGGGATTGCGCGGCGAACCGGATGGCTTGAGGAACTGCGACGGCACGCGCTCGGGCGCGAGATCCTTGCCAGTGCGGCCGACCAGGATCGTGTTCGGTTCGTGCATGCGATAGACGGCCGAGCCTTCGCTGCCGTTGATCTCGGCCCATTCGTGGCCGAAGCCGTTCATGCCATAGCCCTTGGCCAGAGTCGTGCCTTCCCACACGCCGGTGGCGCCGCTGCGGAACTCGCCGATCAAGCTCGACCAATCGTCAACCTCGCTCGGCGGGCAAGACTGGCCATCAACGGTTTTGTCTCGTCGGGCGAAGCGAGCGACCGAGCCGGTGATGCGATCGATGGGGCCCAGCAGGTCGATGGCGAAGTCGATGCGATGGATGGTCATGTCGAACAGGTCGCCAGCGCCGGCTTTGTCTTTATATTGCCGCCAGCCCCAACTGGTTTCCGGCCAGTCGAGGAAGCGTTGGCTGCGAAAGTGACGTGGCTCGCCGAGCGCGCCGGTCTTCAGCAGGTGGCGCAGGTAGAGCATCGATGGCGCGAAGCGATAGGTGAACGCGGTCATGTGCACGACGCCAGCGTCGCGGCATGCGTGGTACATCTCGCGAACTTCGCTGGCGTTCAGCCCCAGCGGCTTTTCGCACATGATGTGCTTCTTGTGCTTGGCCGCCGCCAAGGCGATGTCGCGGTGCGTAAAATTCGGTGTGGCGACAATGACCGCATCGATGTTCGGGTCGGCGCACAGCTCTTCGAAGTCGGTGGTGATGCGGTCGATGTTCCAGTCGGTGCGGCGTTTCTCGACCAGTTCGCGGCTGGTATCGCAGACGCCCGCCAGCGTCGCCCGGGGATCGAGCCGAATGCCAGGAACGTGGTGGTAATCGCTAACCGCGCCTGCGCCGATGATGCCGACCCGAACCGGGCCCTGATTTGGTTGACTGGCCATATGGAGAGGTTCCGTCTGAAAAGTCCGTCTAGTGCTTGCGATGGGGGAACGAGGCCCAGCCGCCGATCACTAGCGCACCGACCTGAAAGTTGCGGCCACACACCGCGCTGCGCTGCGCAAGCCCAGGTCTTACGCAGCTAAAGGGCGATACAGTGGGACGTTACGATCAGAAAGTAACATGGTGGTGAGCGGCTGCCCAGTGGCTCGGAAGTGCTGTGAGTCGATCAACAAGGTGAAGAAATCGAAAAACAGGCAGCGGGCCCCCAGTCGGGGGTGTACGGCGGGGAGGCGTGAGAATACATTGGTTTGATTCCAACGTTGGTTGGAGCCGCGTTGGGTAGGAAGCTCCGCGGCAACCTCCTTGAAAAGTGAGCTCTTTGGAAC
>JAEZGD010000124.1 GCA_023417165.1 Planctomycetota bacterium | reverse complement strand
TCGCCGCGCGAGATGCTGATTCTGCTCGGCATCGACGAAAGCCATTGGGACCAATTATACGATGGTCGGCCGCTGGGCAGCGAAGAGAGCGAAACGCTCACCAAGCTGCTGTTTCGCATGCCGCGATTTGATCCGCCGCAATGGGATCGCTGGGCGAAGACCGATCTCAACGTCGATGAAGTGCTGAAAGCTCCCAAAGACTTTCGTGGCCAAGGCATGATCGTGCGCGGCCGTGCACGCCGAGTGGAAGTGCAAGAGCTGTTGCCTGAACTGGTGCCGCTGTATGAGTTTCGCAAGTACTATCGCGTGACTGTGGCGGTCGAGGGCTCGCCGCATCCGCTAGTGATCGTCACGCGCGCGATTCCGCAGTTGTGGAAAGACACCGCAGAATTGGACGAGCCTGTGATGGTGCGCGGGCTGTTCCTGAAAGCCGGCGAGCCCGAGGTCGACAAGACGCCGCTGTACTTTGTCGCGCCGCGAATCGGTTGGCTGCCTGACAAGGTCAATCCTGAACTGGGCGTGCATGAGACGTTCGTTTGGCTAGCGCAGCGCGGCATGGATATCGCGCTGTGGGATGATGTGCGCGCCAACAACGGCGCGGCAATCAGCGCGGCCGAAGCCGAGTGCTTTTATCATCTGTTAGCGACGCTGAAAGGAGCCTCGCCTGAGGAGTTGGCGAAGCTCAAGGCGGCTCCATTCGATCTGCCATTGATGCTGACTGACCCCGATCCGCTGCTGGGCCGTCCGTATTACTGCACGGGCACCGCACGACGTGTGCAAAAGGTGACGGTGTCGGACGCATTCCGCGAGCGTCTGGGCATCGATCATTACTACGAGATCGACATGTTCCTGCCGCTCGACAATCAAGCCATTCGACTCGCCCCGGCCAAGGGCCAGGAAGATGTGCCCACCTTTACCAATGGCTTTCCGGTGACCTTCAACGTCACGCACTTGCCGGAAGGCGTGGACGAAGGCGACAACGTTTACTATCCCATGCGGATGGAAGGCGTGTTCTTCAAGTTGTGGGCGTATCAGTCAGAGTACATCAAGCAGTTCAACAAGAACCTGCGTCAGCCCAGCCCGTTGCTGATGGGCACGCAAGTCAAGCTGTTGCCGAGTGGTCAAGTGGCAGCGGGCGAAGGTTGGGGATCGGCCACATTAATGATGGCTGTGGTCGTCGGCGTGCTTGTGATTTGGTTTGCCGCCTGGCGAACGATGCGTGGCGACAAGCGGTTTGAACGAAAAGTGCTTCGCCATTACACAGGCGGTCCGAAACCGGTGATTCAGCCGCCAGACGACAAGCCAGCTTCGTAATGCCTGCGACGCTAGCAAGTAAGGCGTTTAAAAAAGTGTGTAATGGTCGAAGAAAAACCAGTTACCGTAGAAAGCTAATCGTCCTGGGAAAACGCGATGATTCTGCGAGATAACGCATGGTTGAGCTGCGGGACGACGCAAGCCGCGGGCGTTTCGCCCTCTTGACTATCGAATTCAGACGCTCATATTCGAGACTTTTGATGACGGGATTCCGTCACAGGTTGAAACTCGGGGGAGCAGAAGCCAAATGGGTCGTGCGAAAATCACCATCGTCGGCGCTGGCAATGTGGGCGCCACCTGTGCGCATTGGTGCGCCGCTGCCGAGCTAGGCGACATCGTTTTGGTCGATATTCCAGCGGCCGAGGACATGCCCAAAGGCAAAGCCCTCGACCTGATGCAGGCGTCGCCCATCATGGGCTTCGATTCGACCATCACGGGCGCCACCAACTATGAAGCCACGGTCAACAGCGACGTCGTGGTGATCACCGCCGGCATCGCGCGTAAGCCTGGCATGAGCCGCGACGATCTTTTGGCAACCAATGCCAAGATCGTCAGCGCCGTCGCCACCGAAGTGAAGAAGACCAGCCCTAACGCTGTGGTGATCGTGGTCAGCAATCCGCTGGACGCGATGGTGCAACAAGTGCTGAAAGTCAGCGGCTTTGCACCCAACAAGGTGATCGGTCAGGCAGGCGTGCTCGATACCGCGCGCTATCGCACCTTCCTGGCAATGGAACTCGGTGTCAGCGTGGAAGATGTCTCGGCCTTGTTGATGGGTGGTCACGGCGACACCATGGTGCCGATGCCAAGCTGCACGACCGTGGGCGGCATTCCGATCACGCGCCTGCTGTCGAAGCAGCGCTTGGACGAGATCGTGCAACGCACTCGCGATGGTGGTGCCGAGATCGTCAAACTGCTCAAGACCGGCAGCGCCTATTACGCGCCTGCCGCGGCGACCGCCCAGATGGTCGAAGCGATTGTTCGCGACAAGAAGCGCCTGATTCCTTGTGCGGCCTATTGCGACAAGGAATACGGCGTCGGTGGTTACTATGTCGGTGTGCCTGTGGTGCTGGGCGCCAACGGTGTCGAGAAGATCGTCGAGATCGAACTCGATTCCGAAGAAAAGGCGGCTTTCCAAAAGAGTGTCGACGCGGTGAAAGGCCTCGTCGCAACGATGAACCAACTGATGAGCGCCTAAAAAAGCGTTCCCTACCTGCCGTGGCTCGCGCAGCCTATCTGGGCTGCGCAGCTTGACGTTGACAGTTCACTCGCTCTTTCTTAAAACCCTCGCCCAGGCTTGATACAGCGCCGTCCGCCGGTTGCTCTAGCAACTAGCTCCTTCGCTGCAGCTACCGCCGGATGTTGGGAC
>JAEZGD010000120.1 GCA_023417165.1 Planctomycetota bacterium | reverse complement strand
CTGCATCACCAATCTGCGTCTTGATCCCTTCGAACGGTTGGGATGGCCCAATAACGGCACCAAGGAAGGGGCCCAGCAATACTTCGATTGGTTCAAGTATCAGTTCTGGCGATTTGTATTTGTGCAGGAAGTGATGGGCAAGGAACTGCAAACCTTTATTGACTATCCGCCGATGCAACGGGGCGCGAGCTTCAATCTCGACGCCGTAAAAGCCGAAATGGCCAAGCGTATGCAACAGGCCGAGGCCGCCAGCAAGGGGCCCGGTAACTGATGGGACGAGTCACACACCCGGGCGGTTCACTTGAGAACCGCCCGCTTCCTTCCTGGAATGACGTCCCGGCCCAAAAGTCGTTCATTGACTTCATTGCAGAGGTGTAGAACTCCAGCACCTCTTCCATATCGGCACGCTTCACTTCAATCCATTCTCTTGGCGGCGTTGCGAAGAGCGAGGAGGCGCACTGCACCAGCATCTTCGAGGACGAGCTAGACGAAGCCTGATTGGCCTCATGGGCGAAGTACCTGCCGCATTGCCCGGTTGGATTCCCATAGCAATTTATGCTGGTGACCTCCGCTATCCGGAGGGCCTCGCGACCGTCGGGCGAAGTTTGATTGACTTCGTTACAGAAAACACATTATAGTCTCTTGATACGTTCCCTCCTGCCTTTGATTCGCGACGCCCGTCGCCCCGCCTCCCGCAGCAGCGACACAACATGAATTCACCCGCTTCCGGACATCAGGAACTGCGGCCGTGCCTGCTGGTCGCTGTTGCCGTGCTCTTTGCGGCGCTAACCTTGAAGCCCGCTTTCGCAACCGAGCGGCCGGTGAGCTTCATCAACGACGTGATGCCGATCTTGACGAAGGCCGGCTGCAATGCGGGCGCGTGCCATGCCAAGGCAGGCGGTGGACAGAACGGCTTTCAGTTGTCGCTCCTGGGCTTTGAGCCGCAAGACGACTATGAACATCTGGTCAAAGAAGGCAAGGGACGGCGAGTGCGACTCACCGCTCCCGAACACAGCCTGCTCCTCTTGAAGGCCACCGCCCTCGTCCCGCACGGCGGAGGCGCTCGGATCGAATCGGGTTCTGAGAGCTATACCGTACTCCTCGATTGGATTCGCCAGGGCGCCCACTTGGACCAAGCCACGGCTCCGACGCTCGTTGGCTTTGAAGTGCAACCACAGCAAGGCACCCTCAAACGTGGTGAACAACAACAGCTCACAGCCGTTGCGCGGTATGCGGACGGCCAGACGCGCGACGTGACGAACCTGGCGATCTATGAGGCGAACGATGTCGGCATGGCGCAGGCCTCCGAGCGAGGCCTGGTGAAAACGCTCGATCGCACAGGCAACGTCGCCATCATGGTCCGCTTTCAAGGGCGAGTCGCGGTCTATAGCGCCTCGATTCCGCTCGGCGCGCCGGTAGAGACGCTGCCAGTTGCCAGAAACTTTGTCGACGAGCATGTGTTCTCGAATCTGAAAACGCTCGGCATTCCGCCATCGCCTGTCTGCGACGATGCGACTTTTCTGCGGCGGGTGACGTTGGACATCGGCGGTCGCTTGCCGACCGAGGCCGAAGTGACGGCGTTTCTCGCGAGTCAAGAGCCGGACAAGCGCGACAAGGTCATTGACGAGCTGCTGCGCAGCCCCGACTATGCCGACTTCTTTGCCAACAAGTGGACGGCGCTACTTAAAAATCGGCGTGACGATTCCAGCGACATCGTTTCCAACTTCGCATTCCACGCCTGGGTGCGCGACAGCCTGCTCGCCAACAAGCCCTATGATCAGTTCGTGCGCGAACTGCTGGGAGCGACGGGGACGGTGATCGAAAATCCTCCGGTCGCCTGGTACAAGCGCGTCACCGATCAGAAGCAGCAAATCGAGGATGTGGCGCAGCTCTTCCTCGGCGTGCGGATGCAATGTGCCCAGTGCCATCATCATCCGTTCGAGCGCTGGAGCCAGGACGACTACTATTCGCTGGCGGCGTTCTTCAGCCAGGTGGGACGCAAGCCGTCGGGCATCCGCGGCGAGGATCTGATTTTTCACAAGCGCGGCATCGCGGTTACCAACAACGTAAAGACCGGTCAGCCGCTGAAGCCAGCGGCGCTAGGCGATGCCATGCCTCCAATCGCGGCGGACGAGGATCCCCGATTGCGGCTGGCGGAGTGGATGCGTGGTCCCGAGAATCCATACTTTGCCCGGTCTCTAGTGAATCGGTATTGGAAGCACTTCTTCCAACGCGGGCTGATCGAGCCGGAAGACGATATTCGCGATACGAATCCTCCGACCAATCCGGCCCTGCTCAGCGCGCTGGAGCAGCACTTCATTGCGAGCGGCTTCGATTTGAAAGAGCTCGTGCGCGTGATCACGCGGTCCAATACCTATCAACTGAGCCAGGTGCCGAACGAGCACAACGTCGTCGATCAGCAGAACTACTCGCGCTATTATCCGCGCCGGCTGCAAGCCGAAGTGCTCTTGGACGCGATTGACGCGCTGACCGGCACACAGACCGATTTCGCCAATCTGCCTGCTGGCACGCGGGCGGTCGCCTTGCCTGACAACAGCTACAACCGTTCGTCCGCACTGCTTCGCGTGTTTGGTCGCCCGGAAGGGGCCAGTGTTTGCGAGTGCGAACGGGTCCAATCGTCCAGCCTCGCGCAAAGCCTGCACCTGATTAACTCGCAGGAGATCAAGTCCAAGCTGGCCAGTCCGACCGGCCGGGCGAATCGGTTGACGCAAGAAGCCAAGCCACTCGATGCGAAAATTGAGGAACTCTATTTCACCGCGTTGTCGCGCAAGCCGACTGCCGAGGAATTGCTGATCGCGGAAGAGTACCTGCTGGAACCGTCTGAGTCGGATCCCAACGCTGCCGTCGATCCCGCGAAGATCCCACCCGAGCGTTATCAGGATCTCATTTGGGCGTTGATGAATACCAAGGAATTCCTTTTCAACCATTAGGCACGATGAGCAAGCAAATCCGCATCGCCAGTTGGTTCGGGACCAGCGCGCTTCCATGCTCGCTGAAGATGCGTTACCGCGTCTGTATGTTGCTCGTTGCGGCGGTGTTGGGGCTACCGCTTGCCGCACAGGCGCAATCGGTCGGCCTGCCCGCTCCGCGGCTGCTAACGACGATGCCAATGGGAGGGCAGGTTGGCGCGCAGGTCGAAGTGACGATCAGTGGCGAACATCTCGATGATCTTGGCGAGCTAACATTCTCCGATTCGCGGATCTCTGCGAAGTCGAAGTTGGACGCCGCCGGCAAGCCGATGGTCAATCAATACGTGGTTGCGATCGCGGCCGACTGCCCACCTGGCCTGTACGAAGCTCGGGTGATGACGCGGCTCGGCATTTCTTCGTCGCGGGCCTTTTCTGTCGGCCAGTTGCCGGAGTTGGTCCAGTCGAAGCCCAACACCTCGCTGGCAGCGGCGATGGAACTTCCGCTGAACTCCATCTGCAACGCGGTCATGACGGCGCGCTCGGTGGATCACTATGCGTTCGAGGCTCGCCAGGGGCAGCGGATTGTCGTGGACTGCGCGACGCGCGGCATCGATTCGAAGCTGGACGCGGTCGTCATCATTGCGGATGCGATGGGGCGAGATTTGCTCGTCGAACGCCGCGGCGGTGTGCTCGACTTCACGGTGCCGGCGGACGGCAAGTATGTCATCAAAGTTCACGAACTGACCTTCAAAGGCGGCCCTGCTTACTATTACCGGCTGCGTGTCGCGGAGTTGCCGACAGGGGCTCCTGTGGTGCGCATGCCTGCGACTCGGAAGGTGAATGCTTTCTCCTGGCCGCCGGTGGGCCTGCCAGAAGTTGCGACAGCCGCCGAGGTGGAACCCAATAACGAGCCCGCGCAGGTGCAGCGAATCTCGCTTCCCTGCGATCTGAAGGGCAGCTTCTTTCCCGCTGCCGATGTTGATCTCTTTGAGTTCGAAGCCAAGAAGGGAGAAGTCTGGTGGGTTGAAGTTGGTTCCGAGCGACTCGGCTTGCCTACCGATCCGGCCATTCTTGTGCAGCATGTCGCCATGGAGAACGGCGTCGAACGGCTGACCGATGTGGTGGAGCTGAGCGACGTTCCCAGCCCGGTGAAGGTCTCGAGCAATGGTTATGCGTACGACGGCCCGCCCTACAACGCTGGCACATCGGACGTCCTCGGCAAGCTGGAAATTAAGGAAGACGGACTTTATCGCTTGCGGCTGTCTGACCTGTTCGGCGGCACGCGCAACGATCCCGCCAACGTCTATCGTCTGGTCATTCGCAAAGCAGCTCCCGACTTCGCATTGGTCGCTTGGGCGATGCACATGGAGCTGCGAAACGGTGATCGCAACGCCTTGTCCAAGCCGCTCGCATTGCGCGGCGGAGCCACCATGGCCTTGGAGGTCGTTGCTATCCGCCGCGACGGTTTTGATGGTGACATCGAACTGGCAATGGAAGGTCTGCCTACCGGTGTAACCGCTCATGGCCTGAAGATTCCCGCGGGACAGTCGCGTGGCCTGATGTTGGTCAGTGCTCAGCAGGACGCGCCACGTGGAATCGCCAACGCCACGTTCGTTGGCCGGGCGACCATCGACGGAGTTTCTGTGACTCGCCAGTGCCACCTGGCATCGATGGCATTTCCAATTCCAGACTCTTGGGGCGAGATTCCGAGTCCGCGGTTAGTTGCCGATGTTCCGATCGCCGTCAGCGGCCTGGAACAATCGCCACTCAGCATCGCACCCGCGGCTCGCGAGACGTTGACGGTTGCGGCCGGCCAGAAACTGACGATTCCGCTCGTTCAAACGCGCCGTGGTGAGTACTCAGGCGCGACGCTCAACCTGCGCACGATGGGCGCTGGCTTCGACCGTGCTCCAGCGTTTAACGTCGAGGTCAATGCGGATAGTTCTGAGGCCACTCTCGACACCGCGGCACTCAAGACGCCGCCGGGCGACTATTTGATTGCCTTTTACGGCGGCCTCGTCTTCAAGTACAAGCACAATCCTGAAGCGGTGCCCGCCGCGGAGGCGGAATTGCGCCAGGCGGAGCAGGAGTTGCAAGCCGTCGAAGCCGAACTAAAGAATCTGACGGCTGCCGCGCCGGCCGCGGAGAAAACTGACGCCCAGTCGGCCATGGAGATGGTTACCGCCCGGCATAAGGCGGCTACCGCAGCCGTGGCCGCCGCGACCCAGCGCGTCAAAACAACGACCGAGGCCGCCAAGCCGCGGGACATTGCTGATATTGTGGTTTCCGAACCGATCGCCATCCGGGTGTTACCCTCGGAGCAAAAATGAGTCATCCAGCAAGCGCACGCTCGAATTTTGTCTGCCCCGGCCCGATTGCTGGCATTGGCGGCCGCCGCGCCTTCTAGCAGGCTGGCTTGGCGGGGTTCGCCACCCTCAGCTTGCCGGGCATTCTG
>JAEZGD010000092.1 GCA_023417165.1 Planctomycetota bacterium | reverse complement strand
GCCGTATCGCCGGCAAACGAGCGGCACATGATCAGCCACGGCCCGTCGTTTTCCGTCAAGCGATACTCTTTGTTGGGATCCGCATCGACCTTCTTAAAAGGTACGAGCGCTTGCCAAGGCGGAGCAGCGTCCACCCAGGCGGCCACGCACATGCCGGCCAGAACCGAAATAGTGATCATTACCAGCGAAAGCCGCTTCATAAGAGACTCCTAAGCGGTCGAGTCGATAAGCGGCGGGACAGTAACAAACACGTCGCAAACGCGAAAGAGAGAAAGCGACAAAGCGCTTGTTCGCGTGCTGGCGTTGCCTGCAAGTGCGCCCGCTAGCGGAGCGTGGCGAAGAGAAAACGGCCCGACCACAGCGCCAAGAAAAGCAGTTGGGGCGAGAGTGCGAACATTCCGCCCTGCCCGACGAAATGGCCGCGCTCGCCCCAACTACCAAGGGGCATCGGCCCACGCATGCCCATCTGTTGATGCGGCATTCCGCAGGAATCCAATTCGGCTATTCGGCCATGCGCTTGGGAGCCGTGCGCGCCACATTTCGTCACAGGCGCGCGGCAATGAGCCGGTCATTACTCACGCGTAGCGCGCGGCCTGACACCAATTGACCACGCTCTTCGGCCCGACCAGTCAGCTCCACGGCCGCATACCGACAAGCAGTTCCCAACATGGTGTCAGCGGTTTCGCCAGCGCCTTCAAAAAGGACCTGCAACCTCTCGCCGACAAGGCTGTGCAGATACGCACGATGCAGCTCTTGCTCGACTGTGCGTAATTGTGCATAGCGCTGCGCGACGACCGTGGGCGCCACAGTCCCCTCCATGGAGGCAGCCGGCGTAGTGCGCCGCGCGCTGAACGAAAACAGATGCAGCTTGCTAAAGCCCACGGTGCGGACGACCTCTTCAGTCGCTGCAAAGTCTTCGTCGGTCTCGCCAGGAAAGCCGACAATCACATCGGTGGTCAGCGCTGGACGGTCAAGCGAGTCTTTGACCAGTTGGCAGCGATCGACAAAGTGCCGCGCCGACCAACGCCTGCGCATCCGCCGCAGCACCGCATCGGACCCGCTTTGCAAACAGATATGCAAATGCGGGCAGACCTTGTCAGGGAATTCGGCCATCACCGCAATCAATTCGCGCGTGACTTCGGTGGCTTCGATACTCGATAAGCGAATGCGAAACTCGCCGGGCAGTTGGGCCAGCTTGCGCACCAGATCCGCCAGACGAATCCACTCGCTCTTGGGCTTGCGCCAGTTCCACTCGATGCCATAGTGCCCAAGATGAACCCCCGTCAGCACCACTTCGCGATGGCCATTGGCGACCAGACGCTCAACCTCGGCGACAATGTGCTCGACGGGGCGGCTCGTCAGATGCGGCCGCACCGAAGGAATGATGCAATAACTGCACTTGAGCATGCAGCCGTCTTGCACTTTGACATACGCCCGGCGACGGCTCGTGAAGCCGCTGATGCCGGTGGGAATATCGACCACGCCAAACCGCCCCAGCAGATCGGGCAGTTCGCGCTTGTCGGTAACGACTTCGCTAACACCGGGGAGCGCGGCCACTTCTTCTGGGGCGCGCGTCGCATAGCAACCCATGACCACGATTCGTGCGTCGGGATTCTCACGCGCCAGCCGGCGAATGGTTTGCCGGCTTTTAGCGTCCCCTTCATGCGTGACCGTGCACGTATTGACGATGCACAGATCCGCCGCCTGCGTTGCCTCGGCATCGGTATAGCCGATCCCGAGCAGACCTTCGCGGACGTATTCGGTTTCGTACTGATTAACTTTGCAGCCGAGAGTGACCGTCTTGAGCTTCGCAGACATCAATTAATCGTGTTCCGGCTCGATCGTCGCCGACATCGAACCCTTGCAGCGGGGAATGAGCGGGTCGGCGCCATAAGCATGAATCTGCTCGACCTTCAGCTCGGCATGTTCGCGCGTGGTGGTCAAACAAATGGCGCGGCCGGTCTTGTCGACGCGAAACGCAATTTGAAAGGCGTTCTCCAGCGGCTTGCCGAACAGGTCCATCATCATGAGCTGGACATAGTCATACGAATGATCGTTGTCGTTCCACAAGATCACATGATAGCGCGGCTGGCGCTTCGGCTTGTTGCGCGCAGCCTCAGCCTCGCGCTTCGCTTGTCGTTCTTGGACGGGCGGTTCCATGACCGCCGCAGAGTGTTGTTCAGACACGACGCATATCCTTACTAACCGTCGCAGAAGTTACCGGCATTCCGCATCACCGGCAAAACCGCCCGCCATTATACGACACGCACCACCCGGCGCAAAGGATTTTCAGGCATCAAAAGCACATTCCGCAGGACAGTTGGGATAGTTACTGCCGCTATAACCGGCATAACCGCCGCGGTCTCGCAGCCGGCCAGGGCGTCGCTGCGCTTTCCGATGCCGGTTGTAGGTCGCCACGTTTCGCACGCGCCAGAAAGCCCGGCTGAGGGGAAAATCAGCCTCGTTCCCCACATCGCCTAGCACCACTACAATGGCGGCTTTCGTTGCCTGGGCCCTCGACCACTACGCGCTGACATTCCATGCTGGACCGCAAATTCATCGTAGAGAACGCCGAACTCGTCAAGCAAAACTGCGTTAATCGCGGGGTCAACTGCGAGGTCGATCGACTGGTCGAACTCGAGAAGCGCCGCCGCGAACTCGACCAGCAGACCCAGGAGCTCAACCGCCAGGCGAACGATTTCGCCAAGAAGATCGGCCAGGCCAAAGACGCCAGCGAGCGTGAAACGCTCAAAGAACAAGCCCGGCAATTGCGCGAAAAGAAAGACCAATCGCAAGTCGAGCACGATCAACTCGACGCGCAGGTGCTGGAATTGCAAATGGCGATTCCCAACCTGTCGCACCCCGACGCTCCGATCGGCGTCGACGACAAATTCAACCTCGAAATCAAGCGTGGCCAGCACGCCCCGCGCAAGTTCGATTTCAAACCGCTCGATCACGTCCAACTGGGCGAGAACCTGCGTATGATCGATCTGGAAGGGGGCGCGCGCACGACCGGCAACGGCTTCTACTTCCTGAAGAACGACGCCGTGCTGCTGGAACTGGCGCTGCAGCGCTTCACCATCGGCCTGCTGATGGCCGAAGGCTTCACGCCCACCATCACGCCGGACCTTGCCCGCGAAGACATTCTGCGCGGCATCGGCTTTAACCCGCGCGGTCCCGAAACGCAGGTCTATGCCATCGAGAACACCGACCTGTGCATGGTCGGCACCGCCGAGATCACCCTCGGCGGCTTATACTCTGGCTTGGTGATCGACGAAGCTGAACTGCCGCTGAAGCTGTGCGGCATCAGCCACTGTTACCGCACCGAAGCCGGCGCCGCCGGACGCGCCAGCCGTGGTCTGTACCGCGTGCATCAATTCACGAAGGTCGAGATGTTCGCCTATACGCTGCCGGATGACAGCGAAGCGATGCTCGATTACTTCCGCGATTTGGAATGCCGCATCTTCGACGAACTGGGCATTCCTTACCGCGTCGTCGATACTGCCACCGGCGACCTCGGCGGCCCGGCCTATCGCAAATTCGACCTGGAAGCCTGGATGCCAGGCCGCGGCGAAGCTGGCGAGTATGGCGAAGTGACCAGCACCAGCAACTGCACCGACTATCAGTCGCGACGCCTCAACATTCGCTACAAGAAGAAGGGCGAAAAGGGGACGCACTTCGCGCATACGCTCAACGGCACCGCCATCGCACTGAGCCGCGCGCTCATCGCGATCATGGAAAACTATCAGCAAGCCGACGGCACTATTATCGTTCCCGAGGCGCTGCAGGCGTGGATGGGCAAGGATGTGATTCGGTAATTGGTAGCTCTCTCGCTCCGCGAGAGGGCATTACGCTCGATCACTCGCTCGCAAGTTACATTCCGCTTCCCCAGCCGGGCAACCATCTCGCCCCGCGAGATGACAACTATGTTCTTCTCTTTCGATGGCGTCGATGGCGCCGGCAAATCGACGCAAATCGAACGCTTCTGCCGCTGGCTGACGGCGCAAGGGCGAGACGTCGTCACGTGCCGCGATCCTGGCGGTACGCCGCTGGGAGAGAACATCCGCGAGATCCTGCTCGGCAGCACGTCGCCCATCCATCGCCGGGCCGAGATGCTGCTGTTTATGGCCTCGCGAGCGCAGTTGGTCGAGGAGTTCATCCGCCCTGCCCTGGCGGCCGGCAAGACGGTGGTGTCCGATCGCTACTTGCTCGCTAATATTGTCTATCAAGCGCATGCCGGCGGGCTGAACGCGGATGAGGTGCGTGCGGTCGGCGAGGTTGCCATCGCAGGCGTGCGTCCCACGCTGACGTTCTTGCTAGATATCGATCCCGAAATCGCGGTGCAGCGTATCGGCCGTGCGCCCGATCGGATGGAAGCGTTTGGGCTCGACTATCAGCGCCGCGTGCGCGATGGCTTTCTGCAGGAAGCTCGCGCTCGCCCGAACGAGATTTTCGTGCTCGATGCGACGCGCGATCCGGCTGCGATCGAAGCCGAGATTCAAGCGATTGCCCAGACGCGTATGTAAACCGCTCGCTCTGCCGAGCGGAGAATCCAATCGACTATGACCTGGCACGGCATCCACGGACACGACGAAGTTGTCGAAAGCTTTCGGCAGCGGCTGCGCAACGGTCGCCTGGCGAGCACGTTCTTGTTCGTCGGTCCGCCCGGCGTTGGCAAACGCACGTTCGCGCTGAAGCTGGCGCAAGCTTTGTTGTGCGAACGTCATTCCGAAGTTGACCTCGATCCGTGCGAAGCCTGTCCTTCGTGCCAGCAGGTGGCGGCCGGAACGCATCCCGACGTGATTTACGTTGGTCTGGAGAAGAACAAATCGCGGATCACGCTGGCGCAACTCATCGGCGACGATGACAAGCGCATGCAGGAGGGGCTGGTCCACGATATTGGCCTGAAGCCCTTCGGCGGCAAACGCCGCATCGGCATTATCGACGACGCCGACACCCTGTCGGCTGGCCAAGGCGAAAGCGCCAACTGCCTGTTGAAAACGCTTGAAGAACCGCCGCCGCATTCGGTGCTGATTTTGATCGGCACGACCGAGCAACGCCAGTTGCCCACGATCCGCTCGCGCGCGCAGGTGATTCGCTTCGCGCCGCTCGATGTCGAAACGGCCGCGCAACTGCTGCTCGAACAAGGCATCGCCAGCGATCCGCAACATGCAGGCAAGCTGGCCGAGCTATCGCATGGCAGCCTGCAAGCGGCGCAAGATTTTGTCGACGTCGACGTGCAGGAGTTTCGCGTTCGCTGGTTGCGGTTCTTGGCCGATCCTCAGCCCGACAGCATCGCCATAGCCAAGCAGATGGCCAGCTTTGTGGACGAGGCCGGCAAAGATGCCGCCCCGCGCCGCGCTCGCATGCGCATGCTCGCTCACGCGGAGATCGAGTTC
>JAEZGD010000024.1 GCA_023417165.1 Planctomycetota bacterium | reverse complement strand
CTTCCAGGTAGTCGAGATCGCGGCGGACCGTCGATTCCGAAACCTGTAGCTCGTTGGCTAAATCCGGCAGCGACGCGAAGCCGCGCAGGCGGACGATTTCGAGCAGCCGGCTGCGCCGTTCATCTGCCTGCACGAACCAGCCTCCCGCTGCTAAGGGTTCCCGTTTTTGCCACCTTTATTGTGACACGCGTTTGACAAGAAACAAGCAGAACGTGGCAAATTTCTTTCACGGCCTTGACGGAGAACCGCTCGATTTCGACAAGTCGCTTCCACCAAACGACTTGCGCGGTAATTTACAGATGGCCAGAGAAACTATGCGGCCTTTGTCATGTGCGCATTTTCGGCAATCTGCCAAGAAAGTTTGCAGCCCATTTACGGCCTGACAAGCCGTAGCGATGGCAACGAGATTACCGCCTGCGGGACTTAAGAGCCCGCGACGCGCACCAGGCGGTCGGTGACGTGCACTCGCCCTGCGGCGATCAGACGGATCGCTTCCGGCAGGGCGTCGCACTCAACCTCAAAGACCCGCGCCGCCAGCGACTCAGGCGTGTCGTCGTTCAGAACCGGCACGACACGTTGCAAGATGATCGGCCCGTGGTCGTATTGATTGTCGACAAAATGGACCGAGCAGCCGCTGACCTTCGCGCCATAAGCCAGCACGGCTTCGTGCACAAAATGACCATACATCCCTTTACCGCAGAACGCGGGTATCAAACCGGGATGAATGTTGACGACGCGGTTCATAAAGTCCGGCGGAATAGCGACGTGCTTGAGAAAGCCGCCCATCACCACCAATTGCGCGCCGCTGGCGCGAATCGGATCGAAGATCGCGCGCGAGTACGCTTCGTCCGACAACCCTTTCGACTTCGGCACGACCAGCGTGGGAATGCCTGCTTCGGCCGCAAAGCCCAATCCCTTCGCGCCGGGATTGCTGGAGATCACCAGCTTGAACTCGACCGGCAACTCGCCTTTGGCCTGCAGCGCCATCAAATTGCGCAGCGTCGTCCCACCGCCGGAGATAAGTACCGCGATGGGAAGCGAGTTGGACATGAAAGGTTGGTTGGAAATAAGAGAAGAAGAAACGGAACGCTAATCTTCACAGATCGACACTAATCCGGCCAGGGAAGGAAGGAAAGAGACAGGAGCCGTTCTCTTCCTGTTTCCCTCTTCCTATTAGCGAAGATTAGTGAGGACTAGTGTTCCCCTTTCGCAACTTTGACTGAAAGTGACGCCTTGTCGTCGGCGATTTCCACTTCGCAGGTTTCGCCGCCAGCGATGGCTTCGAAGACAAGCTTCGTGGCCAGCACCGCTTCGGCGATCATGGCGCGATTGGCTTCGAGTGCTTCGCGCAGTTCGGTCGAGCTGCACACGAGGCCGACGTGAATGCGATCGGTGTATTGCAGCTTCAGCTCTTTACGACGATCTTGCACCACGCGAATGAAATCGCGCGCGATACCTTCCTGCACCAGTTCCGGCGTGACTTCGGTGTTCAGCACGACCACGCAGCTCTTGCCTTGCGCGGCAGCCCAACCCGGCTTGGCATTTAAGCGCACTTGCACGTGCTCGCTGGTTAGCTCGACCGGTTGCCCGTCCACGTCGAGTGTGATCTTGCCTTGGTCTTTAAGTTGCGTCAGCAGCGCGGCGCCGTCGGCCTTGCCGAGCAGCTCTTTCACCTTCGGCAACTGCTTGCCGACGAGCGGACCGAGCACCTTGAAGTTCGGCTGCACCTGGTAGGTGATGTACTCTTTGCCTTCGGTGGCATAGTGCACTTCCTTGACATTCAGCTCTTCCTTCAGCAGCGCGTCGTGCTTTTCGAGCCACGCTTGATGCGTGCTATCGGTCAGCACCACTTCGACGCGCGCCAGCGGCTGCCGCACCTTCAGCTTAGCTTCCATGCGGGCGGCGCGGCCGAACGAAGCAATGTCACGCAGCAGGTCCATTTGGGACGACAGCAGGTTATCGACCACCGTCTTGTCGCCGGTCGGATAGTCGCACAAGTGCACACTTTCCAGCGCTCGCCCGGCAAATGGCTTGGTCAGGTTGCGCCACAGCGTTTCGGCCAAAAACGGCACGAACGGAGCGATCACCTTGGTGGTCGTCAGCAAGCATTCGTAGAGCGTCCAATACGCGTCGAGCTTGTCCTGCGATTCCTTCTCGTCGCTCCAGAAGCGATCGCGGCAGCGACGGATGTACCAGTTACTTAGTGCATCGACGAAGGCATTGATCGCGCCGCACGCGGTGTAGTTGTCATAAGCGTCCATCCGCTCGACGACTTCGGCGATGGTGCGATTCAGTTCGCTCAGCACCCAGCGATCGATCTCGGGACGCTGGCTCGCCGGGCGATAGCCTTTGGCCGCCGACAGTTCTTGCGCCGTAAGCTGTTCGACCTCGCCAGGCAAGCGCGTGGCGGGATCGAAGCCGTCGATGGCGGCGTATTCGACGAAGAACTTGTAGCAGTTCCAGAATCGCAGCAGGAATTCAGGGATGCTGTCTTTGATCGCCTGTTCTTTGTAGCGAATGCTGGTCCACGGCGGCTGATTGGCGAAGAAGTACCAGCGTAGCGCATCCGCACCATACTTGTTGAATATCTCGTTCGGCTCGCGGTAGTTCCGCTTGCTCTTCGACATCTTCTGGCCGTCTTCGCCGAGCATCAGCCCGAGGACGATGCAGTTTTTGAACGGATGGGGATAAGGGTACGATTGCTGATTGCCGGAATCGCCAAACAGCAGCGTGCTGATCGCGAGTTGGCTATAGAACCAGCCGCGGGTCTGGTCGATGGCTTCGCTGATGAAGTCAGCAGGGAACTGCTCGGCGAACTGCTCCTGACCTTGATGCGGATAGCCCCACTGCGCGAACGGCATCGCACCGCTGTCGTACCAGCAGTCAATCACTTCGGTGACGCGCTGCATCCGCGCGCCCGGCGCGAACGGCGAGTCGTAGGTGATGGCGTCAATGTACGGCTTGTGAACCTTCAGGTCTTCGACCAGGTTGGGGTTCTGCTGTTTGGCAGCTTCCCACACTTCGGTCCCTTGCAGGCCGGGCTTTTGCAGCAGCGCGTCGTAGCTTTCGAGCGCTTCCATCTGGCCGGTCTTTTCGCAGACCCAGATCGGCAGCGGCGTGCCCCAAAAGCGCTCGCGCGAGAGGGCCCAATCGACGTTGGTTTCGAGGAAGTTGCCAAACCGACCGTCCTTGATGTGTTCCGGCAGCCAGTTGATCTGGGCGTTGTTCGCCAGCATCTGGTCCTTGAACTGCGACGTCTTGATGAACCAACTGCGGCGTGGGTACTGGATGAGCGGTTCTTCGTCCGCCCGCCAGCAGAACGGATAATCGTGGACATACTCTTCGCGATGAAAGAGCTTGCCTTCATCCTTCAAGCGGCGCG
>JAEZGD010000002.1 GCA_023417165.1 Planctomycetota bacterium | reverse complement strand
ACTTCAACGTGTATCGCGGACAGACGCTGGGGCTTGTCGGTGAATCGGGCTGCGGCAAGACGACCACCGGCCGCGCCATCCTACGCCTCATCGAACCGACCGCCGGGCAGATCAAGTACAACGGCATCGACCTGCGCGAGCTGGGCTCTGCCGAGATGCGCCGCATGCGCCGTCACTTGCAGATCATCTTCCAAGATCCTTACGGCTCGATGAACCCGCGCATGACCATCGAGTCGATGCTAATCGAGCCGATGAAGATCCAAGGCCTGGGCGACACCTATTACGAGCGGCGCGACCGCGCGGTGGCGCTCTTGGAAGAAGTCGGCATGAGCAGCGAGCACTTGCTGCGTTACCCGCACGAGTTTTCCGGCGGCCAGCGACAGCGGATCTGCATCGCGCGCTGTTTAGCCGTCGAGCCCGATTTCATCATCTGCGACGAATCGGTCTCGGCTTTGGATGTCAGCGTACAAGCGCAAGTACTTAACCTGCTGAAATCGCTGCAAGCCAAGCGCAACTTGACCTATATCTTCATCAGCCACGATCTGAGCGTGGTGAAGTTTATGGCCGACATGATGGCCGTGATGAACGCTGGCAAGATCGTCGAGTTCGGTCCCAGCGAAGCAATCTACGCCAACCCGCGCGAAGAGTACACGCGCAAACTGATCGCCGCCACACCCAAGGACGACCTCGACCACATCCGCGCCCGCCAAGCCGCCCGCGAAGCCGCCGCTGTCAAAGGGTGATCCGCTGATCTGACTGGAGAGATGCGAGTTCACCACGGAGACACGGAGGGCACGGAGAGGACAAGGAGAGAATAAATCGATCCGGAGGAATGAAGCCGCGGACGACACGGAACACGCGGATAAGCAAAGCATCATAAATACTGCTTTCTCGGATCAGTATGATCCGTGCGATCCGTGGCCCTTTGCCTTCTCCTGCTGCATTTATTTTTTCCTCGTATTCTCCGTGCCCTCCGTGTCTCCGTGGTGAACCCCGTCTTTCCTGCCTGCTTTTTCTGACAATCCGTGCTCTCCGTGTCACCCGCGGCTCTTTGCTTCTCCTGCTTCTTTGTGATGAGTTTATCGCGACGAAGCGCTCTTCCGACTTCACCCCTCGTTGGGTACTCTTCCGCGGCGGGGGCGGGAGTATCAAGTATGTGGCGGAAGCTTCGGTTCTGCGTTGCGCTGTTAACAGTGCTGGCAAGTTCGCCGCTGTCATTGCGCGCTGGAGATTCGCTAAAGCGCTTGCGGGATGAGGCGCGCATCGCCGATCCCGAACCGCCATCACCGTCCCGACCGGAACCGGCACCGACGCCGCCATCTCGGCGCAGCAAAGAGAATGACACCCCGTCGCAATTCGGCTGGGACGAAGAGGACGAGAGTGAAGACAACAGCGTGCTGTGGGGCGGCTTGCTCGTCGGCGCAGGCGTGGTCCTGACCAGTCCCTATTGGGGCCCGCATCTGCTCATCGAAGAAGAAGCGGCGCAGAACTTCTACTTCGCTCCCGCGCCGTATGTGGAATCGCCAGGCGCGATGATCTTTCAAGGCGATGGTGAGTTAGAGCCGCCGCCGCAAAGCTACGCCTGGGCGACGCGGCTACGCACCGAATATCTCGACGACCTCGATCGCCTGCGCGGCTATCGCGGGCATTTGCTGGTCGAGCATGTAAATCGATTTGGTTTTGATGCGGAACTCAATGCTTGGCACGAATCGCTCCCGTTGGGCGCGAGCGATCATTTGTGGACTGGCGACGCCAACGTGGTGTATCGCTTCGCGCAGAACGAACGTGTGCAACTGCGCAGCGGAATTGGCCTCGCCTGGCTGGCCGATGACGAGCAACTCGATCTGGGCTTCAACTTCACCTATGGCGGCGACTTCTATCCGATACGGCCGCTGGTGATCTCCGCGGAACTGGATGCCGGCTGGGTCGGCGAAGCCTGGCTGTTGCATCTACGTTCGACGGTCGGCGTCGTCTATCGCCAGGTCGAGGTCTATACCGGCTACGACTACCTCGAAATCGGCGACGCTCAAGTCGATGGCTTCGTCGCTGGTCTCCGTGTGCTGTTCTAAATCAGCAAGAGAAAAGAAGAAAGGGATTCACCACGGAGACACGGAGGAGCACGGAGAGGACAAAAGACAAAGAGGAAATGAGAAAGACGAGAACCGCGGATAAAAGTTAATGCACGCAGATGGTTCAGAGAATTGATACGAATTGGTTTTTATCCGTGTGTATCCGGATCTATCTGCGGTTTTCTTCTGTATTGTCCTCTCCGTGCCTCCGTGGTGAATCCTCTTCTCTCCTGCCTGGCTTTTCCGATGATCCGCGTGATCCGTGTCTTCCGCGGCTCTGCGTTCTCTCCTGCTTCTTTTCTCTCCCTGTCTTCTCCGTGGTGAATCCCTTCTTTTCAACCCATTCGTCTAGAAGCGCCGCTTGGGGATGCTGACGATGCGCTCTGGGGTGCGGCGGGGGCGGTCGTCGGCGAGGAGCGTGTCGATCAGGCCTTGGGTGTCTTTGGCGACGTTGCTCATGCGCACCAGCCAAAGCGATTTCAGTACGCCGGTGGAGTCGAAGACTTCGGCATCGAAGGCCGTGAGCACCGCCGAGGCGATGCGCTCGTTCTGCTCGGGATTCACAGCTTCACATAGCAGCCAGCGCCGCAGACTAGCGCGCAGATTGGCCAGCGTCATTTGCCAGGCGAGTTGCCCGCCTGGCGAGACCTGTTCGTGACGCATGTCTTCCGCGAATTCGACCATGCGATCGCTATCGAAGGCGAATTCTTTGGCGTCGGCGGCGGTTTGCACGTAGCCGAGCAGCATGTCGGTCCAGCGCTCGATGCGACAGCGCAGCCGGTTGAGCATCACCGCCGCTTCGACGCCAAAGCCTTGCCCATGCAGCATCAGGTTCAGTACGCGATGCCGGGCTTCGAGATGGCCGAGATAAACACTCCGCACGACAGGCGTAATGTCGCGCGTGCCTTGCCGCTCGTCGAGCGCACAGCCAACGGCGGTCCAGACGCGGGTCAGCACTTCGCTGGCCAGAATCTCTTCGAGCACGGGCTGCGCGGCGTTCCACAACAGCGAGCGCGGCGCCGCGGGCTCTTGCAACTGCGAGGAGAACTGCTTCAGCGCTCGGCCCCAACGATCGAGCCGGCACTTGGCCGAAACCCAGTATTGCTCTAGGGCTGCTTCCGACAGGCAATGCTCCGTCTTGAACATCACCGGAGCTTGCCCCGCCACGAGTGCGGCGATTTCTACTATTTGATATGACTGCATGCGGTCATCAAACCAACAAGAGACTGCCGCAAGGCAACGACCTTGCGTACCGTGCTGCCTTAAAGCAAACCTAAGGCCAGAACGGCATGCACATCCGCAAGCCCAGGCCTAAGTCGAAGACTCACCGGCAGTTGCGAATCAAGGTTCGGCCGTGCTCTGCATGCACCCCGCAAGACCGTGTTGCGATTGCGCCTCACGTGTTGCCTGGCCGCAACAGCACACCCACCCGTTAAGGTGTATGCATGCAGTTTATTTAAAACCCATCCCATTAAAGGGGAAATAGTTTATTAGTTTTCGTCGACCCATTAAACTGACGCGTATCTCATCTGATCCCTCCGATGTGTTTGCTTCATAGCGGAGGAGCTCCTCAGGCGATCCCCTAGCCGAACGGTGCAACGAATGGCTTGCTTGCGATTGTGGTGCGTTCTTGCAACATGCGTGTGGCTTTTGGGCTGTGGCGGTACGCAAACCGCCAGCCAAGTCACGGAAGAATCGACGCTGAAGCCGGTGGCGGTCTTTTACAGCCGCTACGTCTCTCAGCATGGCGGCCAAGCGCCGACCGACGAGGCCGCATTTCGCAAATTCTTAGCAACTCTTTCGGCCGAAGAACTTAAGGGTTTTGGCGTCGCGAGCGTTGACGAGATGCTCGTTTCGAAACGCGACGGCCAGCCTTATACGATCCTCTACGGTCCGCCGACCGGTCCTCCCCTCGGGCCGGGCGGCACACCGATTATCGCCTACGAGACAAAAGGCGTCGGCGGCAAACGTTTTGTCGCCAGCTCTATCGGAGGCGTGACGGAGGTGGATGACGCAGAGTTTGCGCGGCTAGTGCCTCAGCCTGCATCCTAAGCGTCAACTTTCCCAGCGCATTTGTTTTCTCTCTCTTCTTCTTTGCGAGCTGGAATTATGGCCTCTTACACCCCTTTATTGCGGCGGCGCGTCCCGCGCGGCTTCACACTGGTCGAACTGCTGGTAGTGATTGCCATCATTGGCGTCCTGGTGGCTTTATTGTTGCCGGCGGTGCAGGCGGCGCGCGAAGCGGCGCGACGCATGCAATGCACCAACAATCTCAAGCAAATGGGCCTGGCGATTCATAACCACGAAAACACGCTGACGGTCTATCCCACCGGCGGCACGTTTCCCTGGCCCGACATCAACTGCTATCAGCAAAACGGCGCGCCCTATGGTCCCGACAAGCAAGGGCTAAGTTGGTCGTACCAAATCCTGTCTTATGCCGAAGGTGGCGCGACCTACGCCATTACCACGCAGTCGCAATTAGAGGCGATCAGCGTCAACTTTTTCTTCTGCCCCAGCCGGCGCCAACCGGTTCGCCAAGGCACGCGGTTCTTGATGGACTATGCATCGGCCACGCCAGCGCCGGAAGGCACCTGGAACGATGCCAACACCTTCTGGCAGGACGGCAACGGCACGGTCCCCTCCGGCAAAACTTGGCGCGGCATCATCGCCCGCACCAATTGGCAGCAAGGCACGCCCTGTCAGACAGGTAACACCGTCGGCTCGACCGCGCCGACACAGCCTGGCAGCATCACCGACGGTTTGTCCAACACCATGCTGATCAGCGAGAAGCGCCTAAAGCCACAGAACTACAACTCGGGCGACTGGCACGATGATCGCGGCTGGACCGATGGCTGGGATCCCGATACGGTGCGCTCGACCGGTTGGATTCCCGCCCGCGACATGAATACGTCGGACGATGTCGGCTTTCAGTTCGGTTCGGCGCACGCCAACCTGAACGTGCTGTTTGGCGACGGCTCGGTCCGTGGCATCAACTACAACATCGACGCTGTGACCTTTAACCGCCTGGGCGATCGCATGGATGGCAATGTGATTGATACCAGCAAGCTGTAAAGGCGATCGCGCCGCTGCATCGCGTGCTATTACACCAGCGCCGAGGCCCACGCCTCGGCGTTTGGCATTTCTTGATGGTCTCGGTTGCGCCAATCTGCGTCAGCGAGCCTCACGAAGCACCAACCAATCCACACAACCCCGACGACCATCACCACCGGGCCGCAAATTATGCATTGGCAGCGCAGCTTCGGCAGCATGCAAAGTAAATGCTATAGTTCGATTGCCCCAAGGTCTCTGTGGGGTGGGATAGTCGTCTAGATTGACGAGTAGGAATGGAAGTTATGCCGACACTCGAAGCCATCGCGCCACCGCTTACCGCACCGTCGTTGACAGGTATGGTCCGCGATGTGATGACCAAAGAGGTCCAGACCACCACCCCCACAGCGCCGGTGAGCGAAGTGGCGCATTTGATGAGCGCTAACGACGGCCACCGCATCGTGATCGTCGATCCGCTGCAACGCGTGCTGGGCGTGGTTTCGCAGCGCGATGTGCTGCGCCACTATTTGACGGCTGCCGAGAACGGTACGGTCGATGTGGCCATGAACGCCGAAATTCAAACCTTGGTCAGCCGCGAAAAGCCGGTGACCGTTTTGCCTGATTTGCCGCTGGTGAAGGCGGCCGCGGTGCTCGCTGGCAACAAGATTGGCTGCTTGCCCGTCGTCGGCCTGAATCGCGAACTCGTCGGCATTTTGACGACCACGGATCTCATGCGCCGGGTGACCGGACATGGGGCGGAAACGCTGGAAAAGGCCTTTCAGTTCTATACGCCTGCGAGCGTCGCGCGGGTGAAGCTGCCGGCTTATATTCGCAAGCAAAGCGGCGAGCTGGTCATTCCGATGAAATGCATGGACAACCGTGAGGCAGTGACCTCGTTGGTGGTCCTGGGTTATGACGCGAAGAGCGGACGCATTCTGCTCAAATTTGTGACCGAAGGTACCGAAGGCGAGGGAGCCATGCGCACCCGCATCGAGGAAGACTGCCTGGTGATCTCCGCCAGCGGTTTTGTCAGCCATTTCGACCTGATCGGCAAGACAAGCGCCTTTGACGTGTCAGTACATAAGGACAACAAGTATGTTGTCCTTACGCCGCGTCAAAGTTCTTAATTCGTGTGCAGCCGGGAACCGCATGCAAGGAGGCTTATCCTGCGGCTCCCGTGGCTAAACTGCATGCGGTTCGCTATAAAAAGATGAGTCTCCTCCTCGGCTCGTCGTTTTGGCTGGTCTCGTCTGCCCATGGCCGGTACTTTGCAAGTCAATGAACATTCTGCCTGGACACCTGCAGGCTGGATCTTCAACAACATTCTGGAACGGGTAGCGCTGCGCCTGGAACCCGAGGACGAAGAGCTCGCCAACGAGGTCTTCGACGCACTCGGTCCATCGCCAGGGCATTTAGATTTATGCCTGGTGTCGGTGGCGCGAATGCAGCGTTTTACGCGTGCCGCGGAAGAAGTGGAGCGTCGCGCGCAGGATGCGGGGGCGAGCGCCTTTCCCGACCAGAGCTTCTACACGCCGTTCATTCAGGAGTTACAGCAAATGCTGCAACTCTTGCACGCCGACCCGCGCACGGGAAGTGAATGACGAATATCGAAGTTCACATGCCGAAAGCATGACCGAATGCCGACGCTGGTATGACAACTCTGTTACTTTCGCAGCGTCATACCGATGACGACCAAGCGCTGTGGCGCGCCGCCGTAAAGCGCGGCTGGCAAGTCGAGCGTGCGCGGGGCATCCGCGTTCCGGCGATCGAGGATGCCGACATCGTCATTTATGTCGAGGCGATGTTCGCGCCCGAGATCGCTCGCGCTGGGACGAACGTTGCTCGATCCGCCGGAAAACTGGCTCGTGCAACTGCCGGCCGAGTTTCGCCAGCGCCCGATTCGCCTGATGACCTTGGGCGAGGCGCGCACGCTGCGCGAAGCGTCGTTCATCAAGCCTCCCAACGACAAGTCGTTTGCGGCACAGGTTTATGCCAGCGGCGCGGACTTGCCTGTCGAGTTCGCCGACGAGATGTCGGTCTTGGTCGCCGAGCCGATTCGCTGGGAGCGCGAATACCGCTGCTTTTTCCTCGATGGCAGAGTCCTGGCGTGCTCGCCTTACTTGCGCAGCGGTCGGCTGGCCCGCTTGGATGACTATGCGTTTACCGACGCAGAGCGCGCCGAAGTAATCGCCTTTGCGCAGCAAGTGGCAACCGACGCCCGCGCGAACTTGCCGCGCGCCATCGCACTGGATGTGGGCGTAATCGCCGGGCGCGGCTGGGCGGTGGTGGAAGCCAACGGCGCTTGGGGAGCAGACATCTATGGCTGCGAGGCTGGCCTCGTGTTAGATGTCATTCGCGCCGCCACCTCACCCGCCAAATAGCATACGATGGTACGGCTCCGGCACTGGACCTTAGTCCTTCGTGTCTGGCCATTCGTCATTCCCTCGACATTTGATTTTCGACATTCGTCATTCTTGCGCTCATGAACTATTGGCTTGTCAAATCAGAACCGGATGCGTACTCGATTGATGATTTAGCGAGCGAGCCAGAGCAGACGACCTGCTGGCATGGCGTCCGGAATTATCAAGCGCGCAACATGATGCGCGATGAGATGAAGCTCGGCGATCGCGTACTGTTTTATCATTCCAACGCCAAGCCGCCGGCGGTAGTCGGCGTCGCAAAGGTAGCCCGCGAGGCATATGCCGACCACACGAGTTGGGACCCACAAAGCGACTACTTTGATCCGAAATCGAGCGAGGAGAATCCACGTTGGTTTATGGTCGACCTCGCTTTCGAACAGAAATTCACAGCGCCGCTCCCGCTCGAAGAACTACGCACAGTTAGCGCCTTGAAAAACATGGAACTGCTGCGTACAGGGTCGCGGCTCTCGGTACAGCCAGTCCGCAAATCCGAATTCGACGCCATTCTGAAGCTGGCGACTAAGTGACGCGTTGGCCAAGCGTTAGATTTGCGCTTTAGCTGCCACGATCTAACTTCGGAGAATCCTCTTTCCCATTGGCGCGCGACTTGCGTTCTAAGCACTCCGGTTCTATGCGCGCCGTCTTCGCGGGGTGTGGGCCGGAATGCCGCACGACGTGCGCGCTCTGTTTGGCGACGCTGGTTTGGAAGCGCGCCGCCAGGGAAGGAGTGATGATCATGTCTCGTCGATGGCTGGGGGCACTGGCCCTCATTTTAATGGCGTTATTAGTAGTTGAGCCGGCCTTTGCTCAGCGTGGGGAGCGCGGTGGCGGAGGTGGCCGAGGAGGCGGGGGCGGCGGAGCTGCCCGGATGGGAGGCGGCGGTGGTGGTGGCGCACGCATGGGAGGCGGTGGCGGCGCACGTGCAGGCGGCGGAGCGCGGATGGGCGGTGGAGGCGGCGCTCGCATGAGCGGCGCTCCGCGCGGAGGTGGAGGCAACTACTCGGGACGTAGTGCCGCGCCGCAGCGAATGCAAGCGCAATCGCGTCCGAATGTGCAACCACGCGCCAACGTGCAGTCACGTGCTAACATCCAACCGCGCGCCAACGTTCAAACGATGCCGCGCTCTCAGATGCAAACGCAACCACGTGCGGCGCAGCAGAATCGTTCTGCGATCACGCAGCGAACAGCGCCTGAGCGACGTCCACAGCAAGCTGGCGATATCGGCATGCGTTCGCGCGATCTGAACGTGAATCGTGATCGAGCCGCCGTCAATCGCGGTACGTATGACAGTATCAATCGCGCCCGGGATCGCGCCGTCGGCGCTGATCGAGTGCGAGAGCGAGCTGCGGATGTAGCGCGCGACAGCCGCCCTGGCGGTCGAACCGACCTTCAGAATCGCGGTCGAACTGATTTACAGGACCGCGGGCGAACGAGTGGTGAGCGTCTGAGCGCCGATGCACGAGCGCGCGGGCGAGATCGAGATCTCGCCAGGCCAAGTCGCGGCGATATCAATCGTCAGCTGGGACTACAAGACCGCGGTGATCGTCAACGTAGTGACTTACAACGGCGGACGGGCGACCGTCCTCAATGGGTCAGCACGCGTAACGATCAAGCGCGCAGCATCAACGATTCCGTCGCACGCGCTATCCGCGATCCACAACGCCAGTTTCGCGATGATCGCATGAATCGCATCGGCGACCGCGGTGATCGAATTGGCGATCGCGGTGATCGAATTGGCGATCGTGGTGACCGCATTCGCGATGGCGGTCGTCGTGACTGGGATCAATGGCGCGGTGGAGATCGATGGGATCGCTGGGCCAATCCGGTGCGCAATCACTGGCGGCACAATCATCGACCGTGGTTCAATAATCGTTGGTGGGCGAGCCATGCCGTGCATCGCCACAATCATTACTTGAACTACTTCGGCTTCGGCATCGGTCCTTGGGGCTGGGGATATCGCCCTTGGAATTACTGGTGGGGCCAGCCGACCTGGTACGGGGTGACGGGATGGTTCGGTAACTGGGGTTGGAACGACCCGTGGTATTACGACTACGGCTATGGCGGCAACGTCGTTTACTATGACGACGGCGTCTATGTCGGCGATACGCTGGTCGGCTCGCCAATTGAATATGCCGAGTCGGCGGCCGCCTTGGCGACAATTCCTGCCGACGCAATCGACCGGGATCCGACTGGCGATTGGATGGCGCTTGGCACGTTTGCCATGGTCGCTAATGGCCAAGAGGAAGATCCATCGCGTTCGATTCAGCTGGCGGTCGACAAGAACGGCATCGTCAGCGGCACATATTTCAATCGCGAGCGCGATGAAGCCTATGCAGTGACGGGGCGTGTCGATCGCGACACCCAGCGCGTCGCATTTCGGATCGATAACAATCCAGATGTTGTCTATGAGACCGGCATCTATAACCTGACGCAGGACCAGACTCCGGTGCTGGTCCACGACGGTTCCGAGGATCCGTTTACTTACTTGCTGGTTCGACTCGACCAGCCGGAGGGAGAGATTTCCCGCTAAACAGAATCGGTGATCGATCAAACCAAGACGCAGCGGGCGTTCCCAAGGGGAACGCCCGTTTTTTTGTTTGCCGTTAACGGCAAAGGTCCCCACCTTAGTGCGGCTTAGCGGCGTCCATGCCCCCTTGACGACCAATGTCGCGGGGGCTTTTGTTCAAACGGCAAATAGGTAGACTGGAGGATTCACGACGTACAGTTGATACACATAGGGGTGGTGGCGTTTCCGCCGTAAGCACCTCTTCGTAGACTTACATCGTTCGCGGCGTCCTCCGTCGGCTTCGACGGTCTTCGGGCATCGCGGCATGGCGTTCAGGCAAGGAGACCGCTCGGTGCAGATCAATATCTCGGCCAGACATGGCCATTTGAGCACGCAGACCCAATCGCTCATTACCGAAAAGGTGGAGAAGGTGAAACGGTTTCTCGACCGTATCACTTCGATTGTGGTGACCTGCGATCTCGAGCACCAACAAGCACCGCGGGTGGAAATTCATGTCGTTGCCGAACACGCAGGCGAATTTATTGCCTCGGATAAGGCCGATAGTCTCCTCACGGCCCTGGATAGCGCCGTGCACAAGATGGAACAGCAGCTACGCAAGTACAAAGAAAAACTAACCGAAAAGCGTGGGCCGGGGCTGCGTGACCTGCCTGCCGTCGAAGAAGAAACCGAATAAGCATCGCCGCCGCCTAGAGAGATCGGTCTTCGTGGGCGACTCGATCTAATGCCTGGCAGCACCTGGTGAAAGGGTATTGGCCGTGAAATTTGCAGACTTTGTTTGTATCGATGCCATCAAGGCCGAGCTGACCGCCGACAATAAAGAAGGCGTGATTCGCGAGCTGGTTCGCTCGCTGATCAACGCCGGTCAGATCCAAGAAGCCGAAGAAGACAGCATCGTCAAGGCGATCATGAAGCGCGAGGAGCTGGGCAGCACCGGCATTGGCCGCGGCGTGGCCGTTCCTCACACCAAGCATCCCAGCGTTGACCGCCTGATCGGCACGGTGGGCGTCAGCCAGGAAGGCATCGACTTCCAAAGCCTAGACGGCGAAAAAGTGCAGCTTTTCTTTCTGCTGGTGTCTCCTCCCGATCGCCCTGGCGATCACTTGCGAGCGCTCGAGAACATCTCGCGCCAGCTGCGCGACGACACCTTCTGCCGCTTCCTCAAGCAATCCAAGACTCGGGACGACATCAAGCAACTGCTTGAAGAGTCGGACACGAATCAATTTGGATCGTAGTTTTCACGAGCGATACCCAGGTCTCCTCGTAGGGCGTGGCGCGCATTCGAGCCACCGCCAGAACGATCAATGCCTAAGACATCCCAGTGCCAAGTGACAGTCTTAATGCCACTGGGGCTCCACATGCGCCCGGCTGATATGCTGGCGAAAACTGCCGGCCAATTCCAAAGCCGCATCGAGCTTGGCCGCCCGGACGACCACGAGCGGTTCGATTGCAAAAGCATTCTGTCCGTCATGACCGTCGCCGCGGTGCAAGGCACCGACCTGATTGTCTTTGCCGAAGGCGAAGATTGCGACGAGGCGCTCGCGGCCATCCGCCAATTGTTCCAAGACGGCTTCGGCGAATTAGAGCCCAACAGCTGCACTTAGGCCCATTTTCTGCGGAAATCTTCCGCTTTTGGCACTCACAAGCCTGTGGTGGCAACTAACCTAGGTGATTGCCGGCATTTTTAAAATGCAGCATTACTATGGTTGTAATGTGCATGCCGATTTTGCGTGCATTTAGAGCGTGATCGACCGCTAGCGGCGGTCCCGCAGTCTTTGCTTCCTAATTGTTATTGAGTTGGTAATGTTACAGCGTGTGTTTTGCGCCTTGGTTGCTTTCGGGTTTTTGATCTGCGTCGGCGAGGCGCAAGCCGACGTCATCGTCTCGGCCGCCCGCAGCCCTTCGGGAATCAGCCCTCAACAAGTCATTCACTTTGACGGCGCCAGCGGCGTGACCTCCAACCTGGGGGCGACCACCGGCGGCATGGTGTTCAACTTTACCCCTACGACCTTAGGGGCGGCAACACTGGTTAACACCACGTCCGGCGCAGCGACGATCTCGCCAGCCACCTCGGGCTCGGCATTTAGCCAATTGCGGATCGATATCGCCTCGGGCTATGGCTTCGACGGCATGGAGTTCAACTTCGACGGCGTGCAGAGCAATGCCTTTTTGCGGATCGAAGCGATTGATGAATTCAATGTCTCGCATCTGTTGTTTGGCAACTCGCTGAATCTGAACGACAACGGCCAGAACAAGTTCGCCGTGACGGCGACCGGCGGTCTGCTGACCTCGCTGATTCTGACGGCGACCACGGATGCTGGCGGCACGCTCGAAGCTGCGATTTTGGACGGGTTTAAGCAGCCGCGTGTCGGCGGTACCTACCAGCTTGGCAAAACTCCGCCAGGCCCGACCGATCCGCCGGACCTCGGCCCCCCGTTGGCTCCGATCGATCCGCCCGGCACGACCGAAGTTCCGGAGCCGGCATCGCTCGCCATTTGGGGCTGCGTGGCGGCTGGACTGGTGGCCACTCGGTTTCGCAACCGGCACAAGCCTTCCCGGTGAGCAATTTCTGCACACCCAATAGGGTGAATGGACGAAACCCGTTAGAATGGCTGGCTTGTTTGTTTCGTTCGTTTGCCGTTCCCAACTGTGCTGATCCTCCAGGGCATACCG
>JAEZGD010000009.1 GCA_023417165.1 Planctomycetota bacterium | reverse complement strand
CCACTATGCCATTGAACAAGAGTGAGCGGGCGAGACGCCCGCGCTCCGTGTGTCGGCCCTTCGCCTGGCATCGCTTCCGACCTATAATGTCGTCATGCGAAGATACTTCACTTTGGTGGGACGAGCGATTCGGTTGCGATGCCCTCTTTGTGGCGTCGGCAAACTCTTTCGTGGGCTGTTTCGAATGAACTCCCACTGCCCGCATTGCGGTATCAGCTTGCAGCGCGAGCCCGGCTTCTTTCTTGGCTCGATCTATTTCAATTACGGCCTGACGGCGCTGATCACCGCGATCGCCTATCCGGTGCTGATGTTTAACGGCGTCCCCGACAAGTACCTGGTGCCAGCGACGCTCAGCTTCGCGCTGTTGTTTCCGCTGTGGTTCTTTCGCTACGCGCGCAGCCTGTGGCTGGGATTCGATCAATACATGGACCCGCGCGCTGGCGAACTGGGCACGGGGCGTCAGGAAGCGGGAAACTGACGCATGCCGCTCGATGCGGGTAGTGAGGCCTCGTTGTTTTGCCGCTTCTGCCGCCGCGCTTTGCACACTTCGTAATAGAAGTAGCCGCACAGGCTGGTGAAGATCAGAAACGGCATCGAGAGCATGAAGAGGATGCTGTAGAAGTACCCACGCACCAAATTGGCGCGCTGCGGGTCGTTCGCTTCGAGTGTGTCTTTGCAGGTCGGACAGGCAACCGCCAGGCTATGCATCGCCACCAGCAGCGCGAGCGCTACGATCAGCCAAATTGCAGGGCGATAAGTTCGCAGGAACATAGCCAGCCTCGCGACGATTGCCTGACGGTGAATATCGGCTATTGCGGCGGGTAGAGTTGATACAGCATAGCGTACACCACCACGCCCGTGACGGAAACGTACAGCCAGATCGGAAAGGTCCACCACGCAATTTTACGGTGAAATCGCCGCCAATCCTTCAAGCCTGAGTAAATTGTGGCGAGCGCCAAGAACGGCACTGTCGCCGCCAGGATGATGTGCGACACCAAAATGGCGTAATAGACCGACCGCACAGCCGGGCCAGGATACGACGGAAAAACCGTATGCATCCCGTCTTTCAGCGAGTGATACGTCAAGTACGACGCCAGGAACACGCACGAAACGCCGAAGCAGGCGATCATGGTCCACTTATGCGCAGTTTCGCGCCGCTGTTTGATCAATACGTAACCCGCCACGAGCAGCACCGTCGCCAGGCCATTCAGCGACGCATTCACATGAGGCAGCCAAGGGACAATCTCGTTCACTCGTTCTCTCGTTACGTTGATGGGTAAGGCGGGGCCGCGATTGACGGTGCAAGGCGGTTATTCGCTGTCGGATTCGGTAGGCGCGGGCGTTTCGTCTGCGGCTGCATCGGTTGCGGGCGCTGGTTCGGCAGATTCAGCAGGTTCGGCGGACTCGGTTTGGTGAGAGCCGTAACCACTATCGCCGCTGGCGCCTTCGGCACGGAATTCTGCAGGCGGTTCTTTCTCGGCCAAGAGTTCGCGGAGCTTCGGACGGATGGCCGTGTATTCTTCCGGACTGCGCGTGCCGTTGGTCGAGTAATAGCCGCGAATGTTGCCCCACTTATCGATCAGAATCAGCCGCGAACCGTGCGTGCCCTTGTCGACCGCGACGCCAAAGAACTCGGCACCAACGCGGCGCGTGTAATCCAAGTCGCCACGCAGGAACAACCACTGGTCTTCCGACTTCGTGTAGTTGCGCGCATATTCTCGCAGTTTCTCGACCGAATCGTTCTCGGGATCGACCGTGATGCTGACAAACGTCACGCCTTGCGGTCCAAATTCTTTTTGCACCTGCGCAATCGACAGGTTCTGTTGATGGCATTCGCCGGGGCAGTTGGCGAAGAAGAAGCTGGCCGCCCAGACTTTGCCATCGAGGTCTGCGGAGTTGAATTTCTTACCGCTGCGCTCGGTCAATGTGAACTTGTCGAGCCAGCCTTCCGGCACGTCTTTCTTAGCACGCGGCGGCGGTGCATTGTTGACTGCGGCCACCAGTACGGGTTGCGCTTCAATCGCAGGGCGACTCATCTGAAACGCCATTGCCAAGATGCCGGCGCCGCCCGCAATCAGCACTAGCGCCAGTAATACCAATATTGCCTTCTTCACGTTGCATCTCCTCTTGTCCGCTGGCCGGCGATCCACCAGGCGGCGGCAAACATGCCCACGGCAAAGCCGCAGGTTACTAACCAGCAAGTCGTTGCGCTAGGGGTCCAGATCTCGGCCGGGAGCGTCCCGGAATACACCAAACGCCGCGCACCAGCGACGGCATAGGTGAGCGGGTTCAGCCGCATCACCCAGTGCAGTACCGCTTCGCTCCAAGTGGCGGAAGCCGCCAGCACCGGCACCGGAAAGAAGGCTCCCGAGAGCAACCACATAGGCATGAGCAGCAGGCTCATGATGGCATGAAAGCCTTGTGTTGAATCCATGCGCCACGCAATCACTACGCCCAGCGATGTCAGCGCCACGCCGGCGACGATCATCAACAGCGTTAACTGTCCAATAGCCGCCGCGCTCATGCTTATCTTTA
>JAEZGD010000747.1 GCA_023417165.1 Planctomycetota bacterium | reverse complement strand
CAACGGCACCTTGGCCGGTCTGGTCGGCATCACTGCCAACTGCCACTGCGTTACGAACGTCGAAGCCATCATCATTGGCGGCATTGCCGGTGTGCTAGTCTGCCTGGCGTGCATTGCCTTGGACAAGCTGCAAATCGACGATCCAGTCGGTGCGTTCCCTGTGCACGGTGCTTGCGGTGTGTGGGGCGGTATTGCCACCGGCATCTTCGGCGATCCGTCGATGGCCGGCTTCAGTGCTGATGCTCCGCTGTCGTTGACGACTCAGGTTATTGGTACGCTGGCCATTGGTGGCTGGGCGTTCGGTACTTCGCTGGTGATGTTCTATGCCTTGAAGGCTCTCGGAATGCTGCGTGTCTCGGCCGAAGAAGAAGTCGAAGGTCTCGACATCAACGAGCACGGCATGTACGCCTATCCGCCGCAATTGGTTGTCGACGCCTTCCCAGGTGCTCGTCCGCCGCTGAGCCCTTATGGCGGTTCGGTGACTTCGGGCAGCCCGAGCACCTCGTCCGTCTGATCCAAGATTGACCTACGACAGCGTCCTGGTTTTTCGCCTTTCCAGGATGCACCCTGGCCCGCGGCGAGAGCTTGCTCTCGCCCGGGCCTGGCATCCCGGCGAATTCAAAGCGCACTTCTCCTACACCATTTAACCATGAAGAAAATAGAAGCGATTGTCCGCACCAATGTGCTGGAAAGCGTTAAAGAAGCACTAACCAAAAACAACTTTCACGGCATGACCGTCACCGAGGTTCGTGGCTTCGGTCGTCAAAAAGGTCAGACCGAGATGTATCGCGGAGCCGAGTACAAAATCGACTTCGTCCCTAAGTTGCTGCTGACCGTCGTTGTCGCTAATGCAGACGCAACGAAGGTTGCCGAGTTGATCATCAAGACTTCGCAAACCGGCAAGGTTGGCGACGGCAAGATCTTTATCTCTGACCTGACCGAAGTCATCCGCATTCGCACCGGCGAATCGGGCGACGAAGCCCTATAGCTCACCCCGTCTGCTCTCTTCCCCACCCCGTAGCCCCGGCCTCCCACCGGGGCCTTTTCGTTGGCATTGGAAGCTGCCTGCGAAATCGCGATCGGAGCGTCAAAACAGGCCTTTTCGCGAAAGCAACGCTACTTTCCTAACGCGCGAAACCGACAAACTCGCGGCCCAAGGCGACTCGCGGTACGCCGCATGGTAGAGTACTCACACCTGCTTGTCGTACACCGCCAGAGGACTCCCCCGCGATGCTCCGCTTGCTTCGAACGCTTGCGTTGCGCGGCTTGGTACTGAGCCTGATATGGTTCTGCCTGGTTTGCCGCGATCACGCCGCCCCGCCGTCGACCACGCCTCCCAACGGCTTGCGAGTCAACACGCCGCAGCTTCACGCACTGCAAAACGCACGCGTGCAAGTCTCGCCAGACAAGTTATTGGAACGCGCAACGATCGTCTTTCGCGATGGACGCATCCTCGCAGTCGGTCCCGATGTTGCGGTGCCTAAAGAAGCCCAAATCTGGGATCTCTCAGGCAAGACCGTCTATGCCGGCTTCATCGACGCTTATCATCCGCAGCCGATCGACCTAAAGCCCAAGCCCGGCGGCGCGCCGTATTGGAACGAACGCGTTCGTCCGCAGTTAGAAGTCAGCAAGCACGTCACGCTGGATGCTAAGTACAACGAAGCGCTGCGCGGCCAAGGCATCGTCGCTCAAATGGTCGCGCCAAGTGGTGCGGTGCTCGATGGCGGCAGTGCATTGGTTTCGACTTCCGATGATCCGAACAATCGCGCGCTGCTGGCCGAGCGTGGTCCGCTGCACATGCGATTAACTGTTAAACGTGGTCATACTCGCGAAGAGTATCCCTCTTCGCCGATGGGCGCGGTCGCTCTCGCCCGCCAGGCGATGCTCGATGCAGCTTGGTACAAAGCCGCCTGGGCAGAGCATGCCGAAAGCAAGGTGCTGCCTCGTCCCGAACGCAACGATGCATTGGTTGCACTCGCCACATGTCTCGACGGTCAACGCAGTGTGCTGATCGACGCACCGAACGAATGGTTCGCGCTGCGAGCACATCGCTTTGCAGACGAGTTCAAACTCAAGGTGATTCTCGTTGGTTCGGGTCGCGAGTATCGCCGCCTGGACGAAGTGGCGGCCACAGGCCGCGCCGTGATTGTGCCACTCGACTTCCCACAGCCTCCGGATGTCGCCAGTCCCGAAGCAGCGTTGCAAGTGCCGCTCGCTAGCTTGCTGCACTGGGACCTGGCGCCCGAGAATCCCGCTCGGCTCGCAGGCGCTGGCGTGACGATCGCCTTTAGCACGCAAGGCCTGAAAGCGACGAAGGACTTTCTGCCGCGCGTCCGCCAGGCGGTCGAGCGCGGGCTGTCGCGCGAAAAGGCCCTCGCAGCACTCACCACCAACGCCGCAGAGATTTGCCAGGTGAGCGATCAGCTTGGCACCATCGAAGTGGGCAAGCTCGCGTCGTTCATCGTGACCGATGGCGACCTGTTCGATAAACGCACAAAGCTGGACCGTGCGTGGGTCGAAGGCAAGCCCTTCCGCATCGCCGAGGCAGCGGACATCGATCTGCGTGGCAAATGGGAGCTGTCGCTTTCGCAAGCCGACGCTCAAGCCGAGCCGCTGAAACTGTCGCTCGAAATCCAAGGCGACGAGAAGCTGCGCGGTAAGTTGAAACTGCCGGCTAAAGGGATGGAGCCGCCGCAAGAGATCCCGCTGTCGCATCTCGGTCAACGCGACGCGCGGTGGAGCGCCGCCTTTAACGCGGAACTGCTCGGCGGTCGGGGCATCGGTCGGCTGACTGCCATCGTCAGCACCAGCCCCGAAAGCACTTCCTTCGCCGGGCGAGTTGTGTGGTCCGACAACACGCACAGCGATATTACTGGGCGATTCGTCGCGGCACTGACTCCAGAAGAGAACAAGCCAGACAACAAGAACCCGCTACAACAGCCCGTCGATCGCACCGCCTCTTATCCGGTGAACTATCCGCTCGGCGAGTTCGGCGTCGCTCGTCCGCCAGAACAGCCCAAGGCCGTTCTCTTCACGCATGCCACGATCTGGACCTGCGGCGAAGCTGGCGTCTTGGAAGATGCTTCGCTGCTGGTGAAGGAGGGCCGCATCGCCGCGGTTGGCAAGGAGATCGCGGCTCCTGACGATGCCATCGTCATCGATTGCAAAGGCCAACACCTCACGCCCGGCATCATCGATTGCCATTCGCACATGGCGACCGATGGCGGCATCAATGAAGTTGGTCAGGCGATCACTGCCGAGGTCCGCGTCGGCGACTTCATCGATCCCGACGACGTGAATATCTATCGTCAACTCGCCGGCGGCGTCACGACCATCAATATCTTGCATGGCTCGGCGAATCCGATTGGCGGGCAGAACCAGGTCTGCAAGCTGCGTTGGGGAACGACCGACGAAGGGATGAAGTTCCGCGAAGCTCCGCCTGGGATCAAGTTCGCGCTGGGCGAAAACGTCAAGCAAAGCAATTGGGGCGAGAAGTTCACCACCCGGTATCCGCAATCGCGGATGGGTGTCGAACAACTGATGCGCGACGAGTTCGCTGCCGCCAAACAGTACGCCAACGACCATCGTTTCCGTCGCGCGAACCAACCACTGCCGCGCCGCGATCTGGAACTCGAAACCATCGTTGAGATCCTCGAAGGTAAACGGCTGATTCATTGCCACAGCTATCGCCAGGACGAAATCCTGACGCTGCTGAAGCTGACCGACGAATTCAAAATTCAAATCAGCACGCTACAGCACATTTTAGAAGGCTATAAAGTCGCGGACGAAATCGCCAAGCGCGGCGTCGGTGCGTCGGCCTTCAGCGATTGGTGGGGCTATAAGCTGGAGGTCTACGATGCCATTCCTTACAACGGCGCGATGCTGCATGAGCAAGGTATCGTGGTGTCGTTCAATAGCGACGACCTCGAACTGGGCCGACACTTGAATCACGAAGCCGCTAAAGCCACGAAGTATGGCGGCGTGCCGCCGGCAGAAGCATTGAAGTTCGTCACGCTCAATCCGGCCCGCCAACTGCGCATCGATGCGCTCGTGGGCTCGCTCGAGGAAGGCAAGCACGCGGATCTGGCGCTGTGGAGCGGTCCGCCGCTCGCCATCACTTCGCGCTGCGAGCAAACCTGGATCGAAGGTCGCAAATACTTCGACCGTCGCGACGATCAGACACAGCGTGCCACTGCTCGCAAGCAACACGCGGCCCTGGTGCAGAAGATTCTGCGTTCTGGCGATGCGATGCTTTCGTCGGAGGAACAGGACGAGCTGGATGCCGATCCCTGGCCACGGCACGACGAGTTC